>JBDTQN010000006.1:0-24681 GCA_039932215.1 Pseudolysinimonas sp.
GTCGTGGTGACCGCCGACACCGAGATCATGGATGCCGCGGCCGGCCTGGGAGCGTCGGTGGCGACCGAGTCGTCCCCGACCGGCATCGCCGAGGCGATCGCCCTCGGGCTGCCGTCGGACGGTCTGCGCGCCGTGCTGCTCGGCGACCTGCCCGCCCTGCGGCCCGACGACCTCGCGGCGGCTCTCGAGTCCGCTCGGTCGCATCCGCACGCTTTCGTCGCCGACGCCGACGGAACGGGCACCACGCTCGTCACGGCCGGACCGGGCGTCGAGTTCCTGCACCACTTCGGCCAAGGCTCGGCACAGCGTCACCGCGACGCCGGGCTGATCGAGCTGCCCGCCGGCGACTCGCTCCGCCGCGACGTCGACCTCCCCGAGCACCTGGACCAGCTGCGCGATCAGCTCGGTCCGCGAACAGCGGCTGTGCTCAGCGCCCCCCGAGGCTGAGGGCCTCGAGGGCGATGGATGCGCTGAGAGCCTCGGTCCGCATCCAGAGGGGCACTGCGCGAGACCGGATGCCGTCCGCTTCGAGCGCGGGGACGTCACCCGAGTCGACCTCGTCGACGAGCCAGCCGTCGAGGATGCCGCCGTGGGATCGCGCGCCGTAGTGCCGGGCGACCGCGGCAGCCGACGTCTCGACGCCGATCGCCGTCAGGCACTCGTCGGCCATGCCGCGCACGACGGCTCCACCGATGATGGGCGAGACGCCGATCACCGGTGCCGACGACGCGAGCAGGGCGGTGCGCATCCCGGGAATCGCGAGGATCGTGCCGATCGAGACGACCGGGTTCGACGGCGCTAGCACGATCACGTCGGCGGTCGCCAGCGCGTCGAGTGCGTCGGGCGCCGGTGCGGAATCGTCGAGGCCGTGCTGCACGAAACGCTGCGCCGGCAGCTGCGCGCGGTACCGGGTCCACCATTCCTGAAAGTGCAGCTCGCGCCCATCCTCGACCACGACGTGGGTTTCGACCTCGTCGTCGGTCGCCGGGATCAGCTCGGCCCCGATCGGCCATCGAGCGGTGAGCCGCTGCACCACTTCACTGAGCGGCACGCCCTCTCGCAGCCAGGCGCTGCGGCTGATGTGGGCGCCCAGGTCGAGGTCGCCGAGGATGAACCACGGCCATCCGACGCCCCAGGCTTCGAGCTCGGCTGACACCCGTTCGCTCTCGCCGGCGCGACCCCACCCGCGCTCGGTGTCGTTGACGCCGGCGAGCGCGTACATGATCGAGTCGAGGTCGGGCGTGATGCGCAGCCCCGCGAGCCACATGTCGTCGCCGGTGTTGACGATCGCCCGCAGCCGCGAGCCGGTGCCAGCGAGTGCCGCGCGCATCCCGAGCAGGAATCGTCCGCCGCCCACGCCGCCGCCGAGCACGGTGATGTTCATGGGGTCAGGCTACGCGCGCGCCGCCGCCGCCAGCGCCTCCGCGATCCCCTCGATGTCGTCGCCCGCAACCCCGACGGTGACCCGCACGTGCCCGGCCCCGCCCGCCACGTCGCCGATCAAGAATGGTCCTCCCGGCGCAACCCGTATCCCGGCGGCGGTGAGCCGCACGATGGCGTCGCGCTCGTCCGCGACTCGCAGCCACGTGTTGATTCCGTCACCCGCGACGGCGTCGTGCCCGGCAGCGACCAGCGCCGCGGCCAACCCCGCTTGCCGCGCGGCGTAGGTGTCGCGTGCGGCCTCGACCTCAGCCACCGAGACCGGATCGGTCAGCAGTTCGAACAGCAGCGCCTGCGTCATCCGCGACGTCCAGCCCGGTCCGAGAAGCCGCCGCGCGACGACGCGATCCACGAGCGCCCGCGGCCCGCCGAGCGCCCCGATGCGCAGGTCCGGCCCGTGCGACTTCGAGAAGCTGCGCACGTGCAGAACCCGCTCCGGCATCCACGTCGCAAAGGTCACGACCGGCGCGGTCGAGATCGCTCCCGAGTGGTCGTCTTCGAGCACGATCGCGTTCTCGGCAGACCGGCTGCGGTACAGCAGGTACGCCAGTTCTTTCGCTCGCGCGACCGACATCGACACCCCGGTCGGGTTGTGCGCGCGCGGCTGCAGCAACACCACGGCCGGTGACGAGCGCAGCGCGGCGGTGAAGGCATCCGGCAGCATTCCCTCGCGGTCGACTTCGACGCCGATCGGCTCGAGGCCGTGGTGCTCGAGCAGGTCGAGGAACGGCGGAAAGGTCGGGTTCTCGACGATGACGCGATCGCCAAAACGCACGAGCGCCGCCAGGGCCCTGTCGATCGCGTCAAGGGCTCCGTTGGTGACGGTGATCGATTCGACGGCTGACGGCCAGGTCTCGCGCAGCAGGTCATGCAGCTCGGGGATGTCGGGCTTCGCCTGATACGACGAGGTGTCGGCACGGGTCGAGATGCGCGAGAGGGCCGGTCCGAGGGCGGGGAGGAGCGCCGGGTCGGGGGTTCCGCGGGAGAGATCGAGGCGCGCATCGAGGGCGCCATCCAGTCCGCGGTATCGCCGCGGCATCCACTCTCTGGGGACGGATCGCACGAATGACCCGCTGCGTCCGCGACTGGTGATCAGTCCGGTCGAGGCGAGACGCTGCCAGGCGTGACTCACCGTCGCGGGCGAGACCCCCAGGTCTGACGCCAGCTCGCGCACCGTCGGCAACCGGTCGCCGGGAGCCAGGTCGCCGGTCGTGATGAGACGCGCGATGCCCCCGGCGATGCCCGCCGGCGAGCGTTCCTCGATCGAGAGGGCTATCGACTTCATCGGCACCCCTCACTAGGTTTCGGTTTAACAGTTCGCGTCACAGTACGTAACGTCAGAGAAATGTTTACGGCGAACAATAACAAAAAGCAACGTTGCTGCCGAAAGACCTCTCAAGGAGAACCATGACTGTCGTCCGAGCCGCGATCACTCAGACCACCTGGACCGGTGACAAAGAGTCGATGCTCGACAAGCACGAGCAGTTCGCGCGGGATGCCGCCAAAGACGGCGCGCAGATCATCTGCTTCCAAGAACTCTTCTATGGGCCGTACTTCGGCATCACCGAAGACAAGAAGTACTACCGGTACGCCGAGCCCGCCGACGGGCCCATCGTGCAGCGGTTCGCGGCGCTCGCCAAAGAGCTGAAGCTGGTGATGATCCTCCCCATCTACGAAGAAGACATCACCGGGGTGTACTACAACACCAGCGTCATCGTCGAGTCGGACGGCACCATCCTCGGCAAGTACCGCAAGCACCACATCCCCCACCTCGACCGCTTCTGGGAGAAGTTCTACTTCCGCCCCGGCAACATGGGGTACCCCGTCTTCAACACCTCTGTCGGCAAGGTCGGCATGTACATCTGCTACGACCGGCACTTCCCCGAGGGCTGGCGCGAGCTCGGCCTGAACGGCGCCCACATGGTCTTCAACCCGAACGCCACCAAGCCCGGTCTCAGCAACCGCCTCTGGGAGGTCGAGGGCCCGTGCGCGGCGGTGGCGAATGGATACTTCGTGCTGCAGCCGAACCGGGTCGGCAAAGAAGACAACGAGTATGGCGAACTGGCAGTCGATTTCTACGGCACCAGCCAGGTCATCGACCCGCGCGGCAACTTCGTGGGCGAGCGGGGGTCGGGCACCGACGAAGAGATCCTCATCCGCGACCTCGACATGGACATGGTGCAGCAGATGCGCGACGACTGGCAGTTCTACCGCGACCGCCGGCCGGAGTCGTACACCAGCATCCCGAAGCCTTAAGGAACGACCATGGCGACCACACTCATCAAAGGCGGCACCGTTGTGTCGGCGACGGGGCGTAGCGAGGCCGACGTGCTCATCGACGGCGAGAAGATCGTCGCGCTGATCAGTCCCGGCACCACGCCGCTCGGCACCATCAACGCCGACACGGTCGTGGATGCGACGGGCAAGTACGTGATCCCCGGCGGCATCGACGCGCACACCCACTTCGAGCTGCCCTTCGGCGGCACCGAGGCGAGCGACACGTTCGAGACCGGAACGCGCGCCGCGGCCTGGGGCGGAACCACCACGGTCATCGACTTCGCGGTGCAGACCACCGGCACCAAGGTGCAAGACGGTCTCGCGAAGTGGCACGAGAAGGCCGCGGGCAACTGTGCGATCGATTACGGCTTCCACCAGATCATGGGCGGGGTCGACGACGACTCGCTCAAGGCGATGAAGGGCTTCGTCGACGAGGGCATCAGCAGCTACAAGATGTTCATGGCATACCCCGGCGTCTTCTACAGCGACGACGGCCAGATTCTGAAGGCGATGCAGACCGCCGCCGACCTCGGGCTGCTGACGATGATGCACGCCGAGAACGGCCCCGCGATCGACGTGCTCGCGGCGCAGCTCGTCGAGGCAGGCAAGACCACTCCCTACTACCACGGCATCGCCCGCGCCTGGCAGATGGAAGAGGAGGCGACGCACCGCGCGATCATGCTCGCCAACCTCACCGGCGCGCCGCTCTATGTCGTTCACGTGTCGGCCAAGCAAGCCGTTGAGCAGCTCGCCTGGGCGCGCGACAAGGGCCAGAACGTGTTCGGCGAGACCTGCCCGCAGTACCTCTACCTCTCGCTCGAAGAGCAGCTCGGCGCCACCAGCGAAGAGTGGGGCGCGTTCGAGGGCGCCAAGTGGGTGTGCAGCACCCCGCTGCGCAGCCGCGAAGAGGGCCATCAGGATCACATGTGGCAGGCCCTGCGCACGAACGATCTGCAGATGGTCAGCACCGATCACTGCCCGTTCTGCATGAAGGGTCAGAAAGATCTGGGGCTGGAGGAGTTCCGCAAGATCCCCAACGGCATCGGCTCGGTCGAGCACCGCATGGACCTGATGTATCAGGGCGTCGTCACCGGCGAGCTCACCCTCGAGCGCTGGGTCGAACTGACCAGCACGACACCGGCACGCATGTTCGGCATGTACGGCCAGAAGGGCGTCATCGCCCCCGGTGCTGACGCCGATGTCGTGGTGTACGACCCGAAGGGGCACACCACGATCACCAAGGAATCCCACCACATGAACATGGACCACTCCGCGTGGGAGGGCTTCGAGATCGACGGCCACGTCGACACAGTGGTCAGCCGCGGCAAGGTCGTCATCGACGACGGCGCCTACCTGGGCGCCAATGGCGACGGCAAGTTCATCAAGCGCGGCCTGTCGCAGTACCTGATCTGAGGAGAGTCGTGGATTTCGGAGCAGTACTGCAGACCAACCCGCCCGCGTCGCGCACCATCCACCTGGCCAAGCTGGCCGAGCAGTACGGCTTCAGTCACGTCTGGACCTTCGACTCGCACCTGCTCTGGCAAGAGCCATACGTGATCTACAGCCAGATCCTGGCTGAGACCCGTCGCGTAAAGGTGGGCCCGTTCGTCACCAACCCGGCCACCCGCGACTGGACCGTGACGGCATCCGTGTTCGCCACCCTCAACGAGATGTACGGCAACCGCACCGTCGTCGGCATCGGTCGCGGCGACTCGGCGGTGCGGGTCACCAACGGCAAGCCGACCACGCTGGCCGAGCTGCGCGAGTCGATCCATGTCATTCGCGAACTGGGCAACTCGCGCTCGGTCGAATACAACGGCGCCGAGCTGCGGTTCCCGTGGTCGGTCGGCAGCGAACTCGAGGTCTGGGTCGCCGCGTACGGCCCGCTCGCCCTCAAGCTGACCGGCGAGGTGGGCGACGGGTTCATTCTGCAGCTGGCGGATATCGACATCGCCAAGTGGATGATCAAGACGGTTCGCGAGTCGGCCGAGAAGGTCGGACGCGACCCCGACGAGATCACGTTCTGCGTCGCCGCCCCGATGTACATCGGCGACGACTGGGAGCACATGCGCGACCAGTGCCGCTGGTTCGGCGGGATGGTCGGCAACCACGTCGCCGACATCGTCAGCAAGTACGGGACCGACGGTTCGGTTCCCAAGGCGCTCACCGACTACATCGCCGGGCGCGAGGGATACGACTACAACTCCCACGGCAAGGCCGGCAACGACCACGTCGACTTCGTGCCCGACGAGATCGTCGACCGCTTCTGCGTGCTCGGTACGTCGTCGCAGCACATCGAGAAGCTCGAAGAGCTGAAGTCGATCGGCGTCGACCAGTTCGCCGGCTACCTCCAGCACGACAACAAAGAAGAGACGCTGCGGGTCTACGGCGAGACCGTGATCCCGGCCCTGAGCGACCACCTGACGGCCAAGTCGTGACCAAACGCGCCAACGCCATCGTCTGGGGTGTCGTCGGCGTGCTCGCGGTCGCGGTGATCTGGGAGCTGTACAAGTTCTTCGGCCCCGCCGACGGGGTGACGGTCGGCGCCGTCGAGGGGGAGACCGGGTCGGGCTTCCTGCTGCTGCCGCGCACGAACGACCGCGCGATGCCGCACATCTGGGAGATGTTCGCCCGCCTCACCCAGGCCACCAGCGGGGGCAGCACGCCGCCGCTCTTCGTGACCGTGGTGCAGGCCGCCTTGCTCACCCTGGGTATCGCGGCCGTCGGCTGGGTGATCGGCGTCGCGGTCGGGATGCTGCTGGGCATCGTCATGCAGCGCTGGCGTCTCGCCGAATGGGGTCTGCTGCCCTGGATCGTGGTCAGCCAGACCGTGCCGTTGATCGCCTTCGCCCCCGTAGTCAACGCGATCGCCCAGCAGGCCTCACGCGGCGGACCGCCGTGGCCGCAGTGGCTCTCGGTCGCGATCATCGCGTCGTACCTGGCGTTCTTCCCCGTCGCCATCGGGGCGTTGCGCGGGCTGGGCGCTCCCGACCGCATCCACCTCGACCTCATGCGGTCGTACGCTGCCGGATACGGTCCGACCCTGCTGCGCCTGCGGCTGCCCGCCGCCGTGCCCTATCTGCTTCCTGCCTTGCGGCTCGCGGCGGCCAACGCCGTCGTCGGAGCGGTCGTCGCCGAGGTCTCGATCGGCATGCGCGGCGGCATCGGCCGCATGCTCATCCAGCTGGCCGGGCAGGGGTCGAGCGACCCGTCGGCACCCTGGGGCCCGACGTTCGGATCGATCGCGATGGGACTTGTGGCCGCGGGGTCCGTCGCCATCCTGGGTCTCGTACTCGCCAACTACCGACGAGGAGAAGCCACCTGATGGCCGTTGCCGTAAAAGCCAGCGATGTGGGCAAGACGTTCGCCACGAAGGGCGGCGACGTCGTCGCGCTGACCGGCATCGATCTGGAGGTCGCCGAGGGGGAGTTCGTCTCGCTCATCGGACCGTCGGGGTGCGGCAAGTCGACCCTGATGCGCCTGATCGCCGACCTCGACGAGTCGACGTCGGGAACGATCGAGGTGTTCGGCAAGACGCCGTCGAAGGCGCGCATCGACCAGGAGTACGGCATCGCGTTCCAGCAGGCGGGACTGCTGCCGTGGCGGACGGTCTCCGGCAACATCGCGCTGCCGCTCGAACTGCACGGCATCGACAAGACCGCGCGTGCGTCACGGGTTGCCGAACTCGCCGAACTGGTGGGTCTGTCTGACTTCGTCGATCGCTACCCCGACCAGCTCTCGGGCGGCATGCAGCAGCGCGTCGCGATCGCGCGCGCATTCGCCGAGCACCCGCGCCTGCTTCTCATGGACGAGCCGTTCGGCGCGCTCGACGAGATGACCCGCGAGTACCTGCAGGCCGAGCTCGCGCGCATCGCCGCCGAGACCGGTGCCGCGGTCGTGTTCGTGACCCACTCGATTCCCGAGGCGGTGTTCCTGTCGGACCGCGTCGTCGTGATGAGCCCGCGGCCGGGACGCATCACCGAGATCATCCCGACCGCGTTCAAGGGTGCGCGCGACGAGCTGCTGCGCGAGTCGAAGGAGTACTTCGCCAAGGTCACGGCCGTGCGCGAGGCGCTGCACGGCACCCCGGTCGAGAGGGCGAACGAGCGATGACCTCGCCGCTGCGGTTCGTCGCCCCGGTGGTCGTCGGGGTGATCATCGTCGCGCTGTGGCTGCTGGTCGTCGATGTGCTGCACGCCGCCCCGCGCGCTCTGCCGAGTCCGATCGCCATCGGGTCCGACATCGCGGCGCACAACGACATCATCGGCGAAGACCTGCTGATCACCGGCCGCAACGCCCTGCTCGGGCTCACCATCGGCGCGCTCGTCGCGATCGTGCTCGGCGGCCTCGCCGCCGCCGCACGACCGATCGACGGGATGCTGGCGCCCCTGGTCGCGGCCGTCGCGGTCGTCCCCATCGTGGCCATCACCCCCTTGCTGAACACGATGTTCGGGGCGTCGAGCCAGTTCGGGCGCATCGCCGTCGCCGCTCTCGCCTCGTTCGTGCCCGTGTTCGTCAACGTGCTGCGGGGACTGCGGCAGACCAGGCCGGTGCATCGCGACCTGCTTCGCGCGTCCGGTGCCAACGGCATCCAGACCTTCAGGGTCTTGACGCTGCCGACCGCCCTGCCGTACCTGCTGACCGGGCTGCGCATCGCCGCATCGCTCGCCGTCATCTCGGCGCTCGTCGCCGAGTACTTCGGCGGTCCCGCCGACGGCATCGGAACGGCCATCGCCACCTATGCCAAATCGGGGCGCGCGTCGCTCGCCTGGGCCTACGTCTTCGGCGGAATCGCCATCGGCCTCCTCTTCTTCCTCGTCACGTCGCTGCTTGAGCGCCTCGTGACGAGGCGGTCCCTGTAACACCCCCCAAGAAAGGAACAGCATGAGACACAGCATCAGGCGCGGCCTCCTCGGAGCAGCCGCAGCGACTGCCGCGATCGCGCTCGCCGCATGTTCGTCGCCCGCGCCCACCACGGACGACGGCGGCGACTTCGAGCCGATCACCTCGATCAAGCTGCAACTGCAGTGGCTGCCGCAGGCGCAGTTCGCCGGGTACTACATCGCTCAGGAGCAGGGCTACTTCGAGGAGGAAGGCTTCGACAACGTCGAGATCATCCCCTCGGGCGGCGACATCGTTCCGCAGGACGCGCTCGTCGCGGGTGACGTCGACTTCGCGATCGCGTGGGTTCCGAAGGTGCTCGGCACCCTCGAGGCCACCGGCGCTGAGCTGACCGACATCGCGCAGGTGTACCACAAGTCCGGAACGCTGCAGGTCTCGTACAAGGGCGACGGCATCACGTCGCCGGCCGACTTCGAGGGCAAGCGCATCGGCTCGTGGGGCTTCGGCAACGAGTGGGAGATCTTCGCCGCGATGGCAGCCGAGGGCCTCGACGCATCGACCGTCTCGATCACGACGCAGGACTTCAGCATGAACGCCCTGCTCGACCGCGACGTCGACGCCGCTCAGGCGATGACCTACAACGAGTGGGCGCAGATCCTCGAAGTGGTGAACCCCGACACGGGTGAGCTCTACCAGCCGGACGACTTCGATGTGGTCTCGTATGAAGACACCGACGGCGCCATGCTGCAGGACGCGATCTGGGCAGACACCGCCCGCCTCGACGACCCGGCCTACGCCGACGCCGCCGTGCGCTTCCTGAAGGCCATCACCAAGGGCTGGATCTACGCGCGCGACAACCCCTCCGAGGCTGCGGCCACGGTGTACGACATCGCGTCGAATGCCGAGGCGGCCTTCCCGGTCGGTCCGGTTCACCAGGAATGGCAGATGAACGAGGTCAACAAGCTCATCTGGGACGGCAGTCCGTTCGGCCTGATCGATCAGGGCGCCTGGGACAAGACGGTCGCGGGTGCGCTCTCGTCGGTCAACCAGGACGGCCTCCCGCTGATCACCGCGGAACCGTTGGACAGCGCCTTCTCGAACGAGTACATCCAGAAGGCACTCGACGAGCTCGCGGCTGAGGGCATCACCGTGGACGGCGACTACTCGCCGATCGACGTGACCCTCACCGAGGGCGGCCAGTAACACCCGGGCGGGGGCGGTGCTCGCGCGTCGCCCCCGCCATCCACTTGTTTCGACAGGCTCAACCACCGAATTTCACACCGAACGAAAGCACCGATATCCATGAGCGAGTCACTCGCTTACGAGCTCGACCGAGCCCACGTCTTCCACTCCTGGTCTGCCCAGGGATCCCTGAACCCGTTCGTGATCGCCGGCGCCGAAGGCGTCGAGGTCTGGGACGACGAGGGAAACCGCTACCTCGACTTCTCGAGCCAGCTGGTCAACATCAACATCGGGCACGGCCACCCGAAGGTCGTGAAGGCGATCCAGGATCAGGCGGCGCTGTTGCCGACTGTGGCCCCCGCGCACGCGAACCTGGCCCGCGGCGAGGCGGCGAAGCGCATCCTCGCGAAGGCGGGCGGCCCGTTCACGAAGGTGTTCTTCACCAACGGCGGTGCCGACGCGAACGAGAACGCGATGCGCATGGCGCGCATCACCACGGGTCGCGACAAGATCCTCACCCACTACCGCAGCTACCACGGCAACACCGGTGCGGCGGTCGTCGCGACCGGTGACTGGCGCCGGGTACCGAACGAGTACTCGCGTGGGCACGTGCACTTCTTCGGCCCGTTCGCGTACCGCTCCGAGTTCTGGTCGGACTCGCCCGAGCAAGAGAGCGAGCGCGCCCTGCACCACCTCGAGCGCATCATCCAGGTCGAGGGGGCGAACTCGATCGCCGCGATCCTGCTCGAAGGCATCCCCGGTACCGCGGGTGTTCTCGTGCCCCCGCCCGGCTACCTCGCCGGCGTTCGCGAACTCGCGGACCGCCACGGCATCCTGCTCATCTTCGACGAGGTCATGTCGGGCTTCGGCCGCACGGGCGACTGGTTCGCGCACCAGAACGAGTCGATCAACCCCGACCGCATCGTGCCCGATCTGATCACTTTCGCGAAGGGCGTGAACTCGGGATACGTGCCCGTGGGCGGCGTGATCATCTCGGAGTCGATCGCGAGCGAATTCGACGACCAGGTGTTCCCGGGTGGACTGACGTACTCGGGGCACCCGCTCGCCATGGCATCCATCGTCGCGTCGATCGACGCCATGGACGACGAGAAGATCGTCGAGAACGCGGCCCGCATCGGGGCGAAGGTGCTCGGCCCGGGGCTGCGCGACCTCGCCTCGAAGCACCCGATGATCGGCGAGGTGCGCGGCGTCGGTGTGTTCTGGGCGCTCGACCTGGTTCAGGATGCCTCCACACGTGAGCCGGTCGCGCCGGCCACCGTGGGCCTGCTGAAGGCCGAGCTGATGAAGCGCGGTCTGCTGCCGTTCGTCGCCGACAACCGGCTCCACGTCGTGCCGCCGTGCACGGTCACCGATGCCGACGTCGCGAAGGCGCTGAAGATCTACGACGAGGCGTTCACCGCGGTGGAGGCGGTCTGACTCGGGGCGGCGCGGGCCGCCAGGCGGTTGAGACGGGCGCAGAAACGGTATGCGCGCTCGATGGCCCGTCTCAGCCGGATGGCGGCTCGGCGCGCGAGGGCCCGAACGCGTAAACTCGTCCCTCGTGCCCGCCGCAACCAGCCCGTTCGACCTGAATGTGCGCGACCTCGTCCACCGTCCCGGTGAGATGCGTGAGCGCACCGTCGAACTCACCCTCGCCGAGCCCTACGGGGCCGGCGCCGCCGTCGTCCTGCCGGGCACTCCGCTCACCATGGATGTGCGCCTCGAGGGCCTGCACGAGGGCATTCTCGTCAGCGCCGACGTCGACACCACCGCCACGGGGGAGTGCGTCCGCTGCCTCGACCCGGTCAGCATCCCGGTCCAGGTCGAATTCCAGGAGCTTTTCGCGTATTCTCTCGATGAAGCTTTCGACTTCGCGGTTCGAGATGATCACGTCGATCTCGAGCCCGTCGTGCGGGATGCGGTAGTGCTGGCACTACCGTTCCAGCCGGTCTGCCGGCCGGATTGCCCAGGCCTCGACCCCGAAACGGGCGAGAAACTGGCGGATCATCCCGACAGGACTCCGCGCGAAGTGATCGACCCGCGGTGGGCGGCACTTGAAGGTTTCACCCCAGACTCCGAGAAGAAATAGAGACAACCATGGCCGTTCCCAAGCGCAAGCAGTCGCGCTCCAACACGCACTCTCGCCGCTCGCAGTGGAAGGCCACTCCGGTGCAGCTGGTCAAGACCATCGAGAACGGCAAGACCGTCTACTCGCTGCCGCACCGCGCGAAGGTCGTCGAAGACTCCGCCGGCACCGCCCTGTACATGGAGTACAAGGGCCGCAAGGTCGCCGACGTATAGCCGCTGATGGCTCGTCCTTCGGACGACGCGGACCGGGTCGACGATCCGGACCGTTCCTCGTTGAGTGACGCGCTCGGGATCGCCATCGATCCGGAGCTGCTCAACCTTGCGCTGACCCACCGCTCGTACGCGTACGAGCACGGGGGCCTGAAGCACAACGAGCGCCTCGAGTTCCTCGGCGACTCGATCCTCGGGCAGGCGGTCACCGTCATGCTGTACCGCGACAACCCCGACCTCGACGAGGGGGAGCTCGCGAAGCGCCGCGCCAGCCTCGTGTCGTCGGTCGCTCTGGCCGAGATCGCGATCAACATCGGTCTCGGCGCGCACCTGATGCTCGGCCGCGGCGAAGAACTGACCGGCGGCCGCGAGAAAGCGTCCATTCTGGCGGATGCCGTGGAGGCTCTGATCGGGGCGACCTACCTTTCTGAGGGGGGCGAGATCGCCACCGCGCTCGTCATGCGCCTCATCGCCCCGTTGATGGCCGACCCCGACCGGTTCGGCGCATCCATGGACCCGAAGACGAGCCTGCAAGAACTCTCGACCCGCCTCGGCAAAGGCCTGCCGCAGTACGCGGTCACCGATAGTGGGCCCGATCACTCCAAGCGCTTCCACGCGACGGTGCTGCTCAGCGGCAACGCGATCGCGGAGGGCGACGGCACGAGCAAGAAACAGGCCGAGATGGCCGCGGCACTGCTCGCCTGGACGACCCTGCAGCGACCGAAGCGCTAGGCGAAATGCCAGAACTCCCTGAGGTCGAGGTCGTGCGCGCCGGCCTCGCGCCCGCCGCGACCGGTGCCCGCGTCGATCGTGTCGAGGTGCTCGAGCCGCGCTCGCTGCGCCGCCACGAGGGTCCGGCCGAAGACTTCGTCGCCCGGCTGACGGGTGCCGTGTTCGACGAGCCGCAGCGTCGGGGCAAGTTCATGTGGCTGCCGATCCGCGATGCCGACGCCGCACTCGTCGTGCACCTGGGCATGAGCGGCCAGGTGCTGCTGCGCGACCGCGACGCGCCCCTCGACCGGCTGACGCGCATCGTGATCGAGGTGACGCATCCCGAGCACGGTCCGTTGCGCATCGATTTCGTCGACCAGCGCATCTTCGGATCGATGGCGATCGACGACCTGGTGCCGGCCGCCGACCACCCCAGCGACAGCATCCCGAGTCAGGTGGCGCACATCGCGCGCGATCCGATGGACCCGCTGTTCGACGACCGCCGGTTCCTGGCGGCTCTGGCGAAGAAGAACACGACGATCAAACGCGCTCTGCTCGACCAGACCCTGGTGTCCGGAATCGGCAACATCTACGCCGACGAGGCGCTGTGGGCGGCGCGTGTGCACTACGACCAGCCGACCCAGGCGCTGAGCCGTCCGCGCGCGCAGACGCTGCTCGCAGAGGTGCGACTGGTGCTGGGCAAGGCCCTTGCCGAGGGCGGCACGAGCTTCGACTATCAATACGTGAACGTCAACGGCAACTCGGGCTATTTCTCGCAGTCGCTGAACGCGTACGGGCAGACGGGGCTGCCGTGCCCGCGCTGCGGTCGGCCGATCGTGCGCGAGAGTTTCATGAACCGTGGCTCGCACTTCTGCGCGTTCTGCCAGAAGATCCGGGCTGCGAGGTGACGACGCGCGACGCGGTGTTGCACCGGGTGCTGGATGCCGTGGTCGCCGACGACCTGCCCGGCGCGATCGCGGTCGCAGGCCGGGCATTCGAGCAGGATGGCGACGGCTGGCACCGTGCCCTGGGCGCGTTCGCGTTGTTCCTTTCTGCCGACTACGCGGGGGCGGCGGCGCTCGGCGACGAGGCGCTCGCGTTCGCCGGGGATGCCGAGTCGCTGCAGCTAGCGCGGGCCGCGCGTGGGATCGCCGGGGCCGGGCACAGCGCCGACGGCCCCGACCACCTCGCGGCCGCGCGCGCCGACGCGATGCCGCACCACGCCTTCACGCGCTACCTGCTGGCCGAGGCCTGCCTGGCGAGCGCACGGCTCGACCTCGCCGCCGAGTTCGTCGACCTGTCGCCGCTCACGCCGCTCGGCCACCCCTACGACGCGATGATGACGGTGATGCGGGTGCGGTTGCTCGTGTTCCGGGGGCGGATCACCGAGGCGGCCGACCTGCTCACCACGATCCCGCGGCCCGAGCCAATGCTGATGCAGCTGCTGGTTTCGGCGACCGAGACCCTCGTGCGCGGGAACGCGGCCGAACGTTCCGAGGTGCGCGCGCTCGCCGACCGGCTCGAAGCCACCGTCCCTCACCCTCGCAACTACCTGACCGCCGGTGTCTACCTGCTCGTCGCCTTCGGGCTCGTCGCCGTCGGCGACGTCTCGCGCTCGGCACGGCTCGCCCTCCTCGCCGGCGGAGACGTCACCCTGGCTCGCCTCGTCACCGCTGACCGCGGGCTATCGTTCGAACTGCTCGTCGCGGCGGCCGCACTCGAGGGTGACGTCGACGCCGCCGACGCGTGGTGCGCCCAGGCGGAGCCGCTGCTCGCCAACCCGATCTCGAACTCCACGATCGAGCGGGTGCACAGCCGTGTCGAGCTGTTGCACGGCCACGCGGCAGCGGCCGTCGAGTGGGCCGACCGTGCCGTGGCATCAGCCCGCGCGCAGGGTCGAGTCGTCGAGGTGGCGGAGGGTGAGATCGTCGCGGCACGCGCGCGCATCGCGGACTCCCAGGCCGGGGACGCCAGTTCCCGCCTCGCAACCATGGTCGAGGGGGCGGATGCGTCGGGGTACGTCGCCGCGCGGCGCGCCGCCGCGCGCGAACGGCGCGCAGCCGGACGGCGCCTGCGGCCGGCACCGGGCTCCGAGTGGGCGGGACTCTCGGAACGGGAGCGCGACGTCGCCCTGATGGTGGCCGAGGGCCTCGGCAACCGTGAGATCGCGGCGGAGTTGCACCTCTCCGAACACACGGTCCGCGCGCATGTCTCGCGCGTGTTGGCGGCGTTCGGTGCCGCATCCCGTTTCGTGGTTGCCGCCCGGGTCGCGGAGTTGTTCCCCGATCCCGAGTCCGGCTCCGCCGCGCCCCTGACGCCCCGGCAGCAGGCGGTCGCCGAGCGCATCGCCCGTGGCGCGGGGAACGCTGAGATCGGTGGCGAGCTGGGTCTCAGCGTGAAGACGGTCGAGAAGCACGTGGGCGAGATCTTCCGGCGCTGGGGCGTCGGGTCACGTGTCGGGGTTGCTCGTCGCTACAGGTCTTTGCGCCAGGCGCCTTCGTAGCCGATCGGTTCGAATCCGACGGCGTCGTTGACGTCGAGCATGGGTCGGTTCTCGCAGGCGTTCCAGGTCAGCACGCTCGGGCGGCCGGGTGCGTCGCGTTCGAGGGCGAGCAGGTTTTCGACTTTGAGCAGCATCCCGAGCCGGTGGCCGCGGTGCTCGCGCAGCACGAGCGTGTCTTCTTGGGTGACGGGCCGGGTGGGGTCGTGCGGCACCGATAGCTGGGTGAATGCGGCAAGACGGCCGCTGGCGATGTGTTCGGCAGCCGCGGTCATGATGGCGCGCGGGGAGGCGACGGCGAGGGCGTCGTAGTCGATGACCCGCTGCACGTCCCACGGGTCTTCGGGCTGTTCGAGCCCGGCGGTGGGCTCCTCGGTGCTCATCCGGGTGTACAGGGTGGCCTGGTCTTCGAGCCAGCGTTCGGGTGTTGCGCCGGTCCAGAGGTGAACGCGGTAGCCGCCTGCGGCGGCGGCTGCGGCATCCCGACGCGCGTTCAGGTCGGCCGTGTCGGCCGGCAGCGCGACGCGGCTGGCGCGGGTGACCTGCTCGAGCCGGAACCCGGCAGCGAGCAGGAATCGCACTTCGCGGTTGTCGACCGGCACCGACCCGGCGCCGGTCGGCGGCACGAGCCGCTCGCCGGGGGCGTCGGGCGACACGGCGTAGGTGATCATGCGCCGGAACCCGTCGGCGCGCGCCGCTGCCTCCATCGCCTCCAGCAGGGCACGTCCAATGCCTTGGCCCTCATGGTCGGGATGCACCTGCACGGTGACCCAGCCGACGCGTTCCTCATCGTCGAGCTGCCACTCGATCAGCGCACGGGCAACCAGGTCGCCGTCGACGCGTGCCCCCCACCAGCGCTTCGGCTCGTGGGCGTCTTGCCAGATCGAGAAGATCTCTTCGGGGGGATAGGCAACTTCGGGAGTGCCGTAGCCGCGCACTTCGGCGGCGTTGCGCACCGCGACGGCGGCGATGAAGTCGGCACCCGCCGGGGATGCCAGGGTTTCGGGGATCGGAAGTTCCTCGATCGTGAAAGGGGTCACGGGTTCGAGGCTAGTTCTGCCCGATCGACAGGTCGAGCAGCCGATAGTGCTCGACCGCCTCGCTGTATCCCTGCCCGTCACCGGGCATGTAGACCAGCATCGCCGCGCTGTACACGTGCCCGAACTGGGTGACGCCCCACTGGCTGAGCGGGGAGTCGGTGCGCTTGAAGCCGGCGGACTCGAGACGCTCACCGATGGTGAGCGTCATCTCTTCGGGGTAGTCGAGGTAGAAGTTCTCGATCGTGAACACGTTTCCGGGAATCACAGCCGGATCGGGACGCACCTGGAACGCACACGTCGGCTTCGGGATGCGGAACCCGTTGATGTCGGGCAGGTCGTGGGTCTCGAGCTCGGTGACCGTGGAGTTGGGGCTGGCGATGTCGTAGAACTCGAGGACGGCGTCTTGGAGCGCGTCGCACGCTTCGATGACCGTCAGGGGCGTCGGGGCCGGTTCGGGCTCGGCGACGCAGCCCGTCAAGACGGCGGCGAGCGCGACGGTGGCGAGCGCAGGCAGAACCCGGCGCATGAGACATCCTCCGTCGATAAGTGGCCCCCAAGGTAGCGCGGCCGGTTCCCGGGTGTCAAAGCGCTTCCGGTACCGTAGATCGCTGGTGTAGGCCGCGAAGCCCGGGAAGGAGGTCGGCTCTGTGTATTTGAAGAGCCTGACTCTCAAAGGGTTCAAGTCATTCGCGCAGCCGACCACCTTCGCTTTCGAGCCGGGCGTGACCTGTGTGGTCGGCCCCAACGGGTCGGGCAAGTCGAACGTGGTCGACGCCCTCGCCTGGGTGATGGGTGAGCAGGGCGCGAAGACATTGCGTGGCGGAAAGATGGAGGACGTCATCTTCGCCGGCACCGCCACACGCGGTCCGCTCGGCCGTGCCGAGGTGCTGCTGACCATCGACAACGCCGACGGCGCGCTCCCGATCGAGTACAGCGAGGTCACCATCTCGCGCACCCTGTTCCGCAACGGCGGCAGCGAGTATGCGATCAACGGCGAGCAGTGCCGGCTGCTCGATGTGCAAGAGCTGCTCAGCGACTCCGGGCTCGGACGCGAGATGCACGTCATCGTCGGGCAGGGTCAGCTCGATCAGGTGCTGCATGCCACGGCAGAAGAGCGACGCGGGTTCATCGAAGAGGCCGCCGGCATCCTGAAGCACCGCCGCCGCAAAGAGAAGACGCTGCGCAAGCTCGAGGCGATGCAGGCCAACCTGACGCGGCTGAGCGACCTTGCCGGCGAGATCCGGCGTCAGCTGAAGCCGCTCGGGCAGCAGGCCGAGATCGCGCGCGAGGCGCAGACCATCGCCGCGATCGTGCGCGACGCGAAGGCGCGTCTGCTGGCCGACGAGGTCGTCGAGCTGCGCACCGCGATCGACTCGGTCGGTCGCAGCGAGAGTGAGCGCAAGACCGAGCGCCTGGTGCTGCAAGAGCAGCTCGATCAGGCGAAGCTGCGGCAGGGCCGCCTCGAGCAGACGATGTCGGGCGACTCGGTCGACGACGCACGCCGCGTCAGCTTCGGGCTCGAGCAGGTGCAAGACCATCTGCGCGCGCTGTACCAGCTGGCCAACCAGCGGCTGACGCTACTGAGCCAGCAGTCTGAGTTGCCGGGCATGGCGACGACGATCTCACCTCGCATGGTCGACGACGCACGCGAAGAGGCTGAGCGCCTCGCGACGGGCGTCGCGGGCGCCGAAGAGACCCTGGGTCGCGCCAGCGCCGCGACCGCGACGGCCAAGAGCAGCCTCGATTCCCTTGATGAAGAGATCAGCGAGCAGAGCGCACTCGTCTCGCAGCACGACCTCGAGCAGGGCCGACTCGCCGGACTGGTGAACGCTGCGGAGTCTCGTCGCGCGGCGACGCACGCCGAACTCGAGCGGGCGCGCACGGCGCTCGCCGAGGCCGAGCAGCGCCGCGAACAGGCGCGCGCCGAACTGCTCGAACTCGAAGGTGCCGACGGCACGGTCGCCGAAGATCAGACGCTCGCGACCGCGGTCGACACGGCCGAGGTCGCGGTGAAGGCGCTGCAGGCCGAAGTCGAGACGCTGCGCGACGAGTTGCACACCTCCGAGCGCGAGCGCGACGCTCTCGCGGCTCGCACCGGAGCCCTGTCGCTCGCCGTCGACCAGAAAGACGGCTCGGGCACCATCGTCGGCGCGAAGGGCATCCGGGGTCTGGTCGCCGAGCACATGCAGGTGCGCGCCGGGTACGAGGCGGCGATCGCCGCGGCTCTCGGCTCGCTGGCCGACGCCGTGCTGGCCGACGATCGCGACTCGGCGATCGATGCCCTGCAGTCCGCCCGGTCGTCTGAGGCGGGTCGCGTCGAGATCGTGGTCGCGGATGCCGGGGGCGCCGCCGCGCTCACCGGACTTCCCAGCGGCGCCGAGTCGGCCGCCGATCTGGTCACGGCACCCGACGGGGTGCGCGGGCTGCTCGCCCGCGTCGTCGTGGTCGACGACCTCGAGGCCGCCCGCGCCGGGTGGAAGGCGCTGAAGCAGTACACCGTCATCACGCGCGACGGCGACGTGCTCACCGAGCATGTGCTGCGCGGCGGTTCGGGCGGCGGCCGCAGCAAACTCGAGCTCGTCGCCGAGCGCGACAGCGCCCAGGAACGCCTCGTCGAGGTCACCACCGCGATCGAGCGCCGCAAGTTCGCCCTGGCCGAGAAGCGCGAGGCTCTCGACCTGGCCCAGATCGATGCGGCACAGGCGGTCACCGCGCTGAAAGAGTTCGACGCCCGGCTGGCCGAACGCAGCGAAGCCCTCGGACGCTCGCGGGTGTCGCTCGAGGCGGCGTCCGCCGAGGGGGAGCGGCTCGCGACGACCGTGCAGGCGCTGACCGCGTCCGTCGAGGAGGCAGGCACCGCGGTCGAACGGGCTGTCGCCGAACGCGACGGACACGCGGCGACGCCCCGTCCCATCCTGGATGTCAGTTCGCGCGATGCACTGCTCGTCGAACTCGAGAACGCCCGCGCGGCCGAGGTGCAGTCGCGCATCGACCTCGAGACGGCGCGCGAGCGGGTGCGCGCGCAACTGGCGCAGGCCGAGACGCTGCAGCGGCAGCTCGAGGCCGAGCGCGCTGCCGCCGAGGAATCGGCCCGCCTCGCCGTGCTGCGCCAGCACCAGGTCGAGGCGGCGACGAAGGTGCTCGAGGCCCTGCCCGCGGTGCTCGACACCGCCGACCGCTCGGTGTCGCAGGCTCGGGTCGCGCTGTCTGCGGCCGAGGCCGATCGCCTGAAGCAGAACGAAGAGCTCACCGAGCTGCGCCGCAACGAGAACACGCTGCGCGAGCGGCTCACCACGCTGAACGACAGCGTGCACGGGCTCGAGATGCAGGTGTACGAGAAGCGGCTGCACCTCTCGACCCTGCTCGAGCGCGCCGCCGAAGAACTCGGCTTCGACGAAGAGGTGCTCGTCGCCGAGTACGGCCCCGAGGTGCCGGTGCCGGTCGACGCCGACCCGGCCGTCGAGCCGGTTACCTCCGGCGCAACTCAGGAGGAACGCAGCGAAACGGCACCGGAGTCGTCGGAACCGGCTTCCGTTCCTGAGTTGCACACGGTCCCGTTCGACCGCGCTACCCAGACACGCCGCCTCGAACGGGCCGAGCGCAAGTACGCGCAACTCGGCCGCGTGAACCCGCTCGCGCTAGAAGAGTTCGAGGCGCTCGAGCAGCGGCACAAGTTCTTGGTCGAGCAGCTCGCCGATCTGACGGCTACCCGCAAAGACCTGCTGACGATCATCGACGAGATCGACGACAAGATGCAAGACATCTTCAAGTCGGCGTTCGACGACACGAAGGCGGCGTTCAACCAGGTGTTCCCCGTGCTGTTCCCCGGCGGCACGGGCAGTCTGCACCTCACCGATCCCGACGATCTGCTGACGACGGGCATCGAGGTGACGGTGCGTCCGGCAGGTAAGAAGATCGAGCGGCTGTCGCTGCTGTCCGGTGGCGAGCGGTCGCTGGCGGCGGTCGCGCTGCTGATCGCGATCTTCAAGGCACGCCCCAGCCCGTTCTACATCCTGGACGAGGTGGAGGCGGCGCTCGACGACGCCAACCTCGGGCGGCTGCTGACGATCCTGCAAGACCTGCGCACCAACTCGCAGCTCATCGTCATCACCCACCAGAAGCGCACCATGGAGATCGCCGACGCCCTCTACGGCGTCTCGATGCGCCAGGACGGCGTGAGCGCGGTGGTCGGACAGCGCGTGAACACGCAGGATCAAGCAAGCTGATGTCGGCTCATCCCGTCGCACGCGCGTTGCGCGGGATGCTCGCCGTCGCGATCGTGGCCGGCGGGTTGGTGTTCGGGATGCCGGGGCCGGCCTCCGCGGACCCCGGCGACTGCGGGGGCAGTCATTACGAGAACGCAGGGCGGGAGCTGTTCGAGCCCGACGTGCGCTACATCCCGGCGCCACTGCGCGCCTTCCCGGCCGACTGCGCGTCGAGGATCGAGGGCGAGTCATTCGACGACGGTGCGGGGATCTCGGTCGCGTACAACCTCGTCTACACCGACATCACATGGGACGAGTTCACCCGCATCGTGCGCTCGTTCGAGGCCGCCGGATACGCGACGAACGGGTCGGTGACGACCATCGACGAGGACCCCGCCAATACCGTCAACCAGACGGTCTCGCTCACGGCCGACGATCTTGCGACCCGTGACGGGTCGCAGGTCGACTTCGCCCGCGCCCGGTTCAGCGACCCTGCCACCGGTCTCGACCTCATCGAGCTGTACTACACCGACGGCGCGGACTACAAGATCGACATCGCTCTCGACGATCCCAGCCTCGAGGTGACGCTGCTGCTCGCCGGGCCGTTCGGCCGCAGCACGACTCTGACCGATCCGAGCGTGCTGAGCAGCCTGCGCGTGTTCACGCCGCCGACCCCGACGCAGACGGCCGTCATCGCGGGCGGTGCGGTCGTGCTGATGCTGGTGGTGGGGTGGCCGTCGAGCCTGCTCAACTCGGTCGTCGGTTCGCGCTACGACGGCCTGGTGCGCTGGGCGCAGAAACGGTTCGGGCGGCGCAAGACGGCCGCCGCCAAGGCGACCGAGCCTGCGGAGGCCGGCCCCGGCATCCCGCCCTCTCGCCTGCCCGGCTGGCTGATGTGGCCGGGCTTCGCGCTCGCCGCGCTGCTCGGCGCGTTCGTCGACCCCGACTTCGGTGTGAACGAGATGTCGGGGCGCGTACTGCTGACCTTGTTCCTTTCGTTCGTGCTCTTCAACCTGGCGACCTGGGCGGTCGTGCGGCGGGTCGCGCGCCGCATCCAGCCGGATGCCACGCCCTACCTGCGCTTCCGGTGGGGCTCCCTGCTGCTGGTCGCGCTCGCCGTCGTCATCGCCCGCCTGCTCGCCCTCGAGCCGGGCATCATCTTCGGGCTCGTCGCGGGTGTTGCGTACGCGACCGCGTTGCGCGCAAGCCGCAGCGCGATCATCACCCTCGTCGGCGCCGGGTTCGGTCTGGTGCTCTCGCTCGTCGCATGGGTCGGCTACTCGCTGCTCGTGCCGGTCGCCGTGGGTGCGCCCGAGAACCTCCCGCTCGTCTTCGCCGTGGAGTTCCTGGCCGGCGTGACCGTGAAGGGCATCTCATCGCTGCCGCTCGCCCTGCTGCCACTGGGCACTCTGGATGGCGCGAAACTGATCAGGTGGCGTCTCGTCGTGTGGGCGGTCGCCTACACCGTCGGGCTGGCGGCATTCATGCTCGTGTTGCTGACGATTCCGAAGGCGTGGGGCGAGGTTCCCGGCGACTTCGTACGCTGGGTCGTGCTGTTCGGCAGCTATGCGGTCGTGGCGGTGCTGTTGTGGGTGGTGAACAGCGTGCTCGTGAAGAGGCGACCGCCGAAAGAGACGCCGGTCGGCGAGCAGCCCGACGCGATCACGATCGACTGACGGTCAGCGCGGAATTGAGTCTCCCGCTGATCGGGTCTCCTCGCTACCCTGGGCCCACAGCTCCTCCCTTCTGTCGGACCCCGAGGAAAGTGGATGATGATGAAGCCGATCCGATCGCGTACGTCCGTGGCGCTGTGTGCGCTTCTCCTGACTGCTTCTCTGAGCGTGGTCGGCTGCTCGCCAGCGACCGACGCCGACAACGGTTCGTCGGGGGATGCCACAGAGGCACCCGCCACCGATACCGGCGGCGATTCGGTCGCGTGTCCTGCCGAGATGGACGACCTGGCCAGCGCAGGCGGAAGCTTCGACTTTGTGCGCGTCGAGCCAGCCGACTACGTGGTTCCCGGCATCGATGCGGCCCTGCACGAGGCCGCGTGCCGGTATGAGTTCACCACCGACGGCAAGGTCGCACAGTGGGCCTGGTTCCCGGGCGAGGATGCTGCAGCTGTCGATGCCTCGCTCACCGCGGCCCTCACCGCGGCGGGGTACACCCTGTCGGACGAGTTCGATGGTTTTCGGCAGTTCTCGGCTGCTTCTGCCCCCAACATCACGGTCGCGGTGATCGGGACCGCCGAGGATGCCGGTGCCGCCGGTGCGGAGGTGTTTGACCTCCTGGGACCGTACGTTTCGCTTTTCCAGGACTTCAGCTGAGCGCCTCGGTCAGCGCGTCACCGTGTCGCCCTCGGCGGGGCGATCGTCGACCGGGATCGGCATCATCGGCAGCGGCACGCCGTTCACGGTCAGCACGTCCCAGACTCCGTCGTCGAGAGCCAATGTAGAAATCGACCCGTTCAGAATGTCGGGCAACCGACGGCCGGCCAGCGACGCCAACGTGTAGCGGATGATCGTGCCATGGCACACGATGATCGTGTTGCGCTCGCCGAAGTCGGCGGCGACCTGCGCCAGACCCGCGGTGCCACGGGCGACGACCGATGCCAGCGACTCGGCGCCCGGGTAGTCGCGCGTCGGGTACTTCGCCACGATCTCGCTCGACGAGCCGCCCTCGTTGACGCCGTAGTCCCGCTCGACGAACGCGGGGTAGCCGGGTCCGAGCTCGAGTCCCAGGTCGGCGGCGATGATCTGCGCGGTCTCGCGTGCGCGTGACAGCGGCGAACTGACAATGACCTGCCACTCGCCGTCCCGCAGCAGGTCGGCCGCCTCATGGGCCTGCGCGCGGCCGACATCGTTCAGCGGGATGTCGCTCGAACCCTGCAGGCGGTCGTCGCGGTTCCAGTCGGTCTGACCGTGGCGGATGAAGGCGAACGTCACGTGACCAGGCCCGATGACGCGAACAGGACGGCGAACACGATGATGATGGCCACGGTCACCAGCACCATCGTGCCCACCCCGATGAGTACGGCCGCGAGTAGTTGATGCGCCTCGAACCAGGTGACGAGGTGGGGAAAGCGCGATCTCACTTGCACGGCCGTCACGGGCGCCTGGGTCACCACGAGGGGAATCCCGCGGCCCGCGATCTCTTGGGCGAGCGCGGCCAGCAGCGTCACGTCCCACAGAATGCCGGGGAGGCGCATGATCCGTCGCCCGTCCAGGCCCTCGATCATGAAGTCGGGGTTGGTGTACAAGCCCTGCCGGAGTGCCGTGAAAGTGTGCACTTGGCGGATGTCGGCGACGGTGAAATCGCGCGTGCGGTACATCGACACGTGCCGGTAGCGGCCGTCGCCGTATTCCACACGCAACCGGCGCATTCGCAGCACCGTGAACAGCACGGCGGCGCCGACGAGAACCGCGAACACCGCGATCATCCACGGCTGCCGGTTCGAGTTGATGGTGAGCGACAGCAGCACCAGCGGCAGCGCGATCAGCGAGAGCAGCAGCGTGCGACGTTGCGCCGCTGCGGTGGGCCTCAGAACTGTCGTTGTGGCGGCAGGGGTGGCGGTCATCTCCTCGATTCTGCCCTGTCTTCGCCGACGGTCGTCAAGCGGCGGTCGTTAAGCTGCACCCATGGCTGCATCGTGGTCGCTCGGTTCTGCACTTCGCGGCATGTTCGCGCGCGGCAAGATCGACGACGAGACCTGGTCCGAACTCGAAGACGCCCTCATCAGCGCCGACTTCGGCCCCGACCTCACCGACGTGATCGTCGATGAGCTGCGGGCGAACGTCGCGAAGTACCGCACCGATGATCCGGCAGACCTGCAACGGATGCTGCGCGAGACCATCGAAGAGCGACTCGCCAAGCTCGACCCCACCCTCACCCTCTCGAACCGCCCCGCCGTGGTGCTGGTCGTCGGCGTGAACGGGGTCGGCAAGACGACGACGATCGGAAAGTTCGCGAAGTTCCTGCGCAACTACGATCGCTCGGTGGTCGTGGGTGCCGCAGACACGTTCCGGGCGGCGGCGGTCGAGCAACTGGCCACCTGGGCGGAGCGGGCCGGCGCCGAGGTAGTGCGGCCGCAGGCGCAGGGCCAGGATCCGGCGTCGGTTGCGTTCCAGACCGTCGAGAAGGCGCAGCGCGAAGGCATCGAGATCGTGCTGATCGACACCGCCGGGCG
>JBDTQN010000007.1:0-23758 GCA_039932215.1 Pseudolysinimonas sp.
TCGATGCGACGGGCTGCCTCGTCGAGCGCCTCGGCGCTCGAGGTACGCCAGGCCATGGTCGCCATCGACGGCACATCGCCCGGGGCCACGACCACGCTGTAGCGGTAGTAGTCGCCCCAGCAGCGCAGGTACACCTTGCCGTCGATGCGCTCGACGACGGTGAGACCGACCTGCTGCTCGTAGAACGCGACCGACGCCTCGACGTCGGGAGAGGTGATCTCGACGTACGAGAGATGAGAGAGAAGCTTGATCATCGTCGATCCTTTCGTGGCGGGCTGAATCGTCCCGAGCCCACTCTGCGATCCGGTCGCCCATCAGGGAACCCGATTCTGCCTATCCGCGGAATCAGGATTACTTATTCCGCGCTCCCGAGAATCCGGGCTGCGATGCCAGTGTCGTGCAGCAGGTCGGCGAGGTCGTTCACCGGCTCGAGGGTGGCGATCCGCCGCAGCGCGTGCCGTTCGGGCGACTCGAATCCGAGGGCCGTCGCGACGGACTCCCCGTCCCGGTCCACGCGCACACGCAGCACCCCGGCCGGTTCGTCGACCTCGACGTCGCGTCGCTCGGCGGCGAGGGCGATGACCCGGATCACGCCCCCGTCCGGCACCCCGGAGAGCGGGCGGGCGAGCACCGTCACCGGCGCTCCGTCGTGCGTGGTGAGCAGGGCGATTGCTCCGGCGTCGGTTGTCGCGACACTGTCGACGGCGAGCGCTCCCCCGGTCAGCTCCCGGATCCACCCGACCGCGTCGCGCAGCACCGACTCCAGCTCGGCCGGCGGGGCGCTGCACTCGGCGAGCACCGCAGCCGTGGCGGCCGACCGCTGCGCTCGCAACCGACGTCGAAGCGCGATGACGGGTCGGGTTCCGGATGCCGCGGCCAGCCTCGTGATCTCGTCCTCCCGCATCCGGTCGGGCGCGACGAGCACCAGCCCGAGCGCTCCGGCCGCGAGGGCGGCGTGGGCGGCCTCCGCGCCGTCGACGACCGCCATGGCCTCCGCCGGTCCATCCGCGACACCGACCGACAGCGGCAGTTCGGCCACCGCGGCCGTGAGCAGCCCGGTCGAATCCCAGACGCCGATCATCGCTACATCGCCTCGATCACGGCCGCGCCGGCGGCATCGGCCAGGCCGATGGCGAAGAGCGCGTCGCCGAGCAGTTCGTCGTACTCGGCCACCTCCGAGCCGTCGAGCAGGGCGAGAAGCCCTTGCCACTCCGCGAGGTACCCGTCGATCGGCGACCGCGCATAGCGAGTCTCGCGGCCATCGGCACCGCGGACCCGCACGGTGGCGCTTCCGGCGTGCACGAACGGGGGTGGGAAGTCCACCTCGACCCGGTCGACCGAGGTGCCGATCGTCATCCGCCACAACGAGTCCGCACCTGCCGGCAGCATCACCGCGGTCAGCTGCACGAGCACGCCCGAGGCGATGAAGCCCACCGTGCAGCCGATCGGCGGCACGGGTCGCGCGAAGACCACCCGCTCCAGCCGTGGCGCGAGGTCGCGCACGATCGGCAGGTCGTGCACGAGCAGTCCCATCACGAGCTGGCGCACCACGGCCGAGGCGACCCCGGCATCCGACCAGTCGGGGGCGGGCCGTCCCATGGGCGCGCCGGCGGGCTCGTACTCGGTGACCGCCTCGTGGTACCGCCCGTTCGGCGCGAGCGCGGCAGTGACCGAGATGCTCTGGATGCTGCCGCCCCCCGCGATCAAATGGTGCTTCGCGCGCGTCCAGGCCGGGTCGAACAGGTGATTCGTGCCGATCACCAGCGCGGTGCCGGCCGCCCGGCAGGCGTCGATCACCTGCTCGGCGTCGGCGACCGTGAGGGCGATCGGCTTCTCGCAGAGCACCGCACGCTTGCCGGCGGCGACGGCCGCGAGCACGTCTCCCGCGTGCCGGTCGGGCGGGCTGGCGACGACGACGACGTCGACGGCGGGATCGGCGAGCAGGTCGGCCGTGCCCGACGAGGACCGCGCACCGACTCGTGCAGCCCACGTCGCCGCCCGTCCGCTTCCGCCGTCGGCGATGTGCACGACCTGGAACGCGTCGAACCGCGCCAGGGTCGGCAGGTGCAGGGCCGACACCCCTGGTCCCGCGCCGATGATTCCCACGCCGTAGGGCACGCGACCTCCTCGTCGACTTGAGTCTGAACACGACCAAAGTCGCGAGGTCTGCCACTATACGGGGCGCGTCTACCGGCGTCGAGCACGCCCGCTTGTGTCAGAATCAGGCGTGGCTACCGGCTCGACCCTCCGTTTCGGCGCGCAGACCGACGAGATCACCAGCCTGCTGCGCATCGTCAACATGGTGCGCACGGGCGACGCCACCACCCGCCCCGACATCGGGCGCGTGACCGGACTCGGGCGGGGGGTGGTCACCCAGCGCGTGGATCAGGCGATCGCCATGGGCTTCCTCGAAGACGGCGAGTTCGGGCCCTCGTCAGGCGGGCGGGCGCCGCGCACCCTCCACTTCCGCTCGGGGGCCGGCCGCATCATCGTGTGCGCCCTCGGTGCCCTCCACCTGCATGTCGGCATCGCCGCCCTGCAGGGCGACATCCTCGACCACCGGCACCGCCCGTGGGACATCTCTCGCGGACCGGCCGAGACGATCGACACGGTCATGGCCATGATCGACGAACTCCTGGCCGACAACGGCGAGGTGCCGGTGTGGGCCGTCACCGTCGGCCTGCCCGGACCCGTCGACTTCGCGACCGGCCGGCCCGTGGCGCCCCCGATCATGCCCGGCTGGAACGGCTTCGACGTGCGCCGCCGCTTCGAGCAGCGTTTCGACGCCCCGGTCTGGGTCGACAACGACGTCAACCTGCTGACGCTCGGCGTGCGCGCCCAGCGCGACGACGAGCATGTCGACCTGATCTACTGCAAGATCGGCTCCGGCATCGGCGCCGGTCTGCTGTCACAGGGGCGCATCCATCGCGGAGTGAACGGCGCCGCGGGCGACATCGGGCACGTTCGGGTGCGCGATTCCGATGCGCTGTGCCGATGCGGCAAGACCGGGTGCCTCGAGGCGGTCGCGGGCGGCTGGGCCCTGGTGCGGGATGCCGAGGCGGCGATCGCGGGCGGTGCAGGTGGCGTGCTGGCCCAGAAGGTCGCCGGCGGTGACATCCCGACTCCGGAAGAGATCGCGATCGCCGCCGAGGAGGGCGACGCGCTCGCGATCTCGCTCATCCAGGGCTCTGCGCGCGTGGCCGGTGAGGCGATCGCGGGGCTGGTGAACCTCTTCAACCCGTCGGTGATCGTGATCGGCGGCGCCGTCGCCGCGGCAGGTGAACTGTTCCTCGCCGAGGTGCGGCAACGCGTGTACGAACTGTCGCTGCCGCTCGCGACGCGCGACCTGAGCATCATCCAGTCGGTGAACGACGTGCGCGAACCGCTGCGCGGTGGGGCCGAACTGGCGCGCGAGCAGCTGTTCGATGTGACGTTCCCACGGTGGTTCGCCTCGGGCCGCCCGACGATCGATGCGGTGCGCGGCACCGCCTGAGGCTCAGATCGGCGCCGCCAGCGCACCCATCGTCTGACCGATCAGGCGGCCTGCATCCGGGTTCGGGGGGCCCGGCTCCTGCTCCCATCGCGACAGCTGCAGCGAGTTCTCGACGACGAGCCGGGCGCGATCGAAGCGCCGTGCGGTGAATGCCGCGGCGAGCTCGTCGAAGGCGAGCCCGGACGCGGCGAGTTCGCCGAGCACGACCGCGTCTTCGAGCGCCAGCCCCGCGCCGTACGCCATATGCGGGGTCGTCGTGTGCACGGCGTCGCCCACGAGCAGGGTTCGTCCCGCGTGCCACGGCGGCGGCACGATCAGCCAGTGCAGGGCACGGAAGTCGATGTCATCGACCCGGGTCAACTGGGCCGCGACTTCGGGTGCCGGGCCACCGAACAGGGCCATGCGCTCGTGAAAGAGCGACAGCATTTCGTCGCGCGGCGGGCGCTCGGGGCCGATGGTGCTGTCCAGCATCCACAGGTAGAGCCGCCCGTCGGGCAGGGGGACAAGACCGAGCCGCACCGCGCCGCCGATGAGCATGGTGTACCGCTGCAGCGAGTCGGGGCTCTGGGCGGCCGCGCGCCAGATGACCTGCCCAGCGAAGGCGGGCTCGGGCG
The DNA here is from genome assembly GCA_039932215.1 of Pseudolysinimonas sp. Classification (GTDB taxonomy): domain Bacteria; phylum Actinomycetota; class Actinomycetes; order Actinomycetales; family Microbacteriaceae; genus JBDSKH01. Next base: position 4,108 of record JBDTQN010000007.1, read on the forward strand.
CGTCGGGCAGCACGGCCGTCCTAGTGGCCGAGTGCGCGCCGTCTGCCCCGACGACGAAGTCGTAGTGACCCGAGCGCCCGTCGGTGAACTCGACGTCGCCGCCGTCGATCGTCGACGCGGTGACCCCGAGCCGCACGGGCACGCCCACCCGCTCGACCTCGGCCGCCATGACCTCGTGCAGCGACTCACGCGCCATCCCGAGGAACGGCGGGTCGCCGGGATCGTTGACGTTGACCTGGGGCGCCTCGGCGAACCGGGTGCCGTCGGCACCGCACATGTCGATGAAGTCGTGGCGCCGCCCGACCCGCACAAGCGCGTCGAACAGGCCGAGCTGTTTCGCCGCGCGCAGCGGGGCACTCTGCAGCGCGATGCCGATGCCGCCGGGCCGCCAATCCGGCGACAGCTCGACGATCTCGCACTCCACGCCGGCGCGCTTCAGCGCGATCGCACTCGCCATACCCGCGGGCCCGCCACCGATGATCAACACCGTCGTCGTCATGACGGCAGGCTACCGGCTTCTTACTGAATCCGACATAAGCGTGTACATTCCCGACCATGACTCTTCGCGCGCTCGACGGCGACGCGCTTCGGATCCGGCCCGACCACTCCGAGTTGCGCATCGCCCTCCCGTGGATCCGATCCATGCCCCTCGCCTGCATCCACGACCTCGTCGTCGAAATCGATGGCACTGCTGCCGACGTCGCGGTGCTACTCGGCGAGCGCCGCCTCTCGCCGAACGAACTCATCGCCGAGGACGCCTGGTGGTACCTGCAAGACCGGCTGGTACTCGAACTACCGGTGCTGGCATCCGGTTCGCATGACGTCGCGGTGGCGTTCGACCTCGAGGTGCCCTACCTCGCCATCGGGCCCGCCCCGCTTCGGCTCCCGATCCGTGACTCGCGCGAACTCACCGACGGTCCCGTCGTCTCGCGGCCCGCTCGTCAGGACGTCGCATGAGCGGCGCGCTGCCCGAGGGCTGGACGCTGAGCGCGTCGGCGTTCAACTGGACACCCGAGGTGATTCACGCCGACCAGACCGCCGCGGCGCTGGCGGTCGGCGTCGTGAGCGGCGGCGTGGCCAAGGTGATCGAGGTCGAGGCCGGGCAGGTGTGGCGCTCCTATCCGGCACCGTCGGATGCCGAGGTCGACGCCCTGCGCGATGCGCTCACCCAGGCGGGCGGGTCGGTCTCGATCGTCGGGGCGAGCATCGACGAGTGGGCGCCAGACGGCCACCGCCGCGATGACGACGAGCGCCTGGCCTTCCTGCTGCCGCAACTGCGGGCCGCGTCCCGCCTCGGCGCGCAGGGGGTGCGCCTGCCGATCGGCCAGGCCGGGCCCGATCTGCTGCGCCGGCTCCAGCCCGTGTTGCACGACCTCGAGATCACCTGGTTCGAAGAGGCGCAGGGGTCTCAGACGCCGACCGCGGCCGGGCCGGCGGCGCAGGTCATCGCCGACCTCGCCGACCCCCGCATCCGGCTGCTGGTCGACATCAGCATGCTGATGCCCGCGCTGCCGGTCAGCTACCTCGCGCTGCTCGAACAGTCGGCCCTGCCCCGTGACCTGGTCGGGCGGCTCACCGACGAGTGGCAGGACCCCGCGACCCATGCGGCCGTACTCGCCGCGATCCCCGAGGGCTCACGCGTGCCCCACTACATGGACATGGTCGTGAGGTTCGGCCGATCCCGTGCAAGCGACCTGCGCGAGTGGCTGCCGCTGATCGGCGCGTTCCACCTGAAGTTCTGGGACCTCGACGACTCCGACGGCCGCGTCACCACGCCGATCCGCGAGCTCGGCACCGAGCTGGCGGGCACCGGCTTCACCGGCACACTGTGCAGCGAGTGGGGCGGGCACGCCTGGCTCGACGACGACGCCGCGGTCATCACAACCCAGCACCTTGCGCTCGCTCGCGCCGCGCTGGCGGAGGGTGCCGCGGTCTAGCCTTCGCCGTTGTAGTACGGCCACGGGTTGAAGCGGCGCTCGCCGCGACGGTCGGGACCGTCGAGCACGACCTCGCCGGTCGCCGCCCACTCGACGCCGCGCGGGAACATGCTGATGAACTCGATGCGCCGGAACGTGTCGATGTCGTGGCCGATGGTGATCGTGAAGCTGCGGCCGGCGCCGTATTCGTTGATCCACGCGATCGGCTGATGGGTGTTCACGCCCGGCAAGCCCGCGATGCCTTCGGGCGGAATCGCGACCGGGTAGTGCGACATCGGCCACATGGGCGCTTTCTCGTACGCCTCGAGGTCGTCGAACACGGTCAGCAGCACCTGGGCGCTGTCGGCGACCTGCACCCCGGTCAAGATGTCGTCGCCGGTCACCGTCCAGGTGGCCGTGATGCCCTCGGTGATCGGATGCCGTGGCTCGGTCGTGTGCAGCAGCGCCTCGCCCCAGGGGCGGGGTCGCAATCCGGTCGCGACCGTCATGGTCGAGCCACGCATCACGTCGTATTCGGGCGGGTAGCCCCAGTCCGGTTCCTGCGCGGCAGAGCCGTGGAACCAGACGATGCCCTTGCCGTCGTCGTGGACGAACTTCAGCAGCGCCGCATCGGTCACCGGCCCGAAGCCGACGCCCTTGTCGAAGAAGCCGTCGCGACCCTCGAACACGACGATGACGACGTCGTAGCGGTCGATGACATCCGCGCCGATCCCCCGCGGATCCTCGACGACTCGCACCGTGAAGCGTCCCGTGTCCTCGAGCAGCGTGGTGATCCACTGGTTGTGCGCGCGGAAGCTGCGGTGCTCATTGTCGTGCTCGCGCGTCATGTGCCCCGACAGGATCAGGACCTTCAGCACGTCGGTCACGCGAGAACGAGCTCCCGCCGCGCCGGGACCCGGTTGGTGACGTAGCGGCCGGGGCCGCCATCCTGGCCCGGCATGATCTGCATGTACAGCAGGCGCATCGTCAGCACCACCTCGACGGTGATCTTCGCGCCGGGTGCCGGCACCGGGTTCAGCGGGATGAGGATCTCGGGCTTGTCCTGCAGGAACCAGAGAGTGTCGAACTGCTCAGGCAGTTCCTCGATGCGGTAGCTGGTGCCGTTCAGTTCGAAGCGCAGGTCGGCTTTCGGGATCGCGACGCCGTCGACCGACGCGGCCACGTCATCCACGGCCGACAGCCAGAGGCTGCGGTACCACGGGATCTGCACGGCCACGGCGATGCCGTCGGCACGACGGTGCACGTCGTCGTCGCGGAACAGGGTGTTGTGAGTGGCCATGTCGGTCTCCTACTCGAACGTCTCGACGAAGGTGTCGTGGGGCACCGGCGGCACGGGGTCGAGCTTCTGCGTGGTCGTCGGGTGGTACGGAAAGTTCTTCGTCTTCACGGGCTCGTCGGCCGGCGGCATGAACACCGGCTTGCCGTCGTCGCCGAAGTACATGAGGTCGAGGTCGAAGGCCGCGTCGTTCTTGAGGCCGAAGCTGATCCAGTTCTCTTCGAACGGGGCGCGTGCGAGTTCGTAGCAGCGGAACTTCCAGATCTTCCACTCGCCGTCCTGCTTGAGAAAGTCGATCGCGTACTTGCACCACACCCAGTGGGCCCAGACCTTCTTGCCCAGCACCTCGCCGGGCGAGTACATGTCGGGAAACGCCTCGGCGACGTGGGGATCGGTGAGGCCGGACTCGAGTCCGGCCATCAGCCATACGCCCTTGGCCGTCTCGCCGTCGCCCGCAACCTCGATCACCGGGGTGGTCGTGTAGTGCGTGACGAGCTTGCCCTCGGGATGCGGACGGCCCTGGTGGTAGCGGATGACGCTGTCGTAGTCGGTGTACCGACCGGCGTTCGTGTACTGCGCCCGGATGCCGGCCGTGCCACGTTTCACCCACAGCGGGATGATCTGCTCGTCTTCGAACGCGTTATGCAGATGCATGTAGCGGTTGAACAGGTTCTCGACCTGGCCACGATCCTCGGCACGCTGGGCGAGCTTCGTGACCGCGGCGAGCTGCTCGCGCAGTTCGGCGAGCTCGGTCTCGACGTCGGTCACTTCGCCGCCTCGGCGACCGTGTCCTCGATGGCCTTGCGCATCAACAGGTGCTGGTCGCGCACCTGCTGCACCGGGTCGGCCTGGCCGAGGTCTTCGAACGCGTGACCCTCCCACTCGCTCGACAGGTAGCCGCGGTACCCACCGAGCACGAACTGCCGCACGATGCGCGGGATGTCCATGGCCGGCTCCTGGCCCTGCTCGTCGATCGCGTAGAACTTGGCGTGCACGTGGAAGATCTGCGGCATGATGTCGAGCCACTCCTCCGGCGGCACCAGGCCGTGCATGTTGAACGCGAGCCGGGTGAACGGACCGAGCCGGGCGAAGTCGAAGCCGTCGGCCGTCAGCACGTCTTCGAACTGCTGGTTGCGCACGTGCATCGGCAGCGGTTTGCGCCAGATCTCGTCCATGATCGGCACGTACTTCTCGGGCATGCCCATCTCGCGAAGCGTGCGCAGCAGCGTCGGCGACAGGCTGTGCATGGTCGAGCTGAAGTCGGCCGTGAATCCGAGCCGGTCGGAGCCGAGCTGGTCGTAGACCTCGCGGATCTCGAGCACCTTCGGATCGTTCGGGCCCGACGGGGCGTGGATCTCGTAGCCGAGCTTCTGGTCGTACTTCTCGGCGAGTGGCAAGAGGCGAGCCAGCAGCTCTTTGCCGGCCGACCGGATCACCACCTTGTGGAACCCGAGCTGGTTGGCCGTCTTCAGCTGGCGCGCGAGAAACTCGTACTCCTCGTCGGGAGTCATGTCGCGGTCCTTGCGCCGACCCATGTCGAGGTTGGTGCCCACCGCGCTCGGCTCCAGACCGTAGCGGTCCATGGCATCCCGCCAGAACGTCACGAAGTCGTCGTCGACGTCGGGGTAGGTGCGCAGCATCTGCGCGATGTTGAACTCGACCCCGGTGCCGAGGCCTTCCTCGGCCACGGCAGCGACCAGAGACTCACGCGTGTAGAGCCCCGCCGCGAACTCGGAGGTCAGCGAATAGAGGGTGATGCCGAGCTTGATGCCCGTGCCGGCGATACCGGCCTCGTCGATTGCCATGGCGTTCTCCTGATTCACACTGCGGCGCCGTGCCCGAGGTGGGCGGCGAGTTGGGCGCGGGCGGTCGCGGTGTCGGTCACCGTGCGGGTGCCGACGGCCTCGGCCGCCGAACGCTGCACGGCCTGCTCACCGCGGATGATGTCGAACGGGCTCTCCCAGTAGTTCCAGTGCCAGCCCTCGTACTCGCTCGAGATCGCGCCGTTGTAGCCGATGTCGGCCAGCAGCGCGATGAGCTCGCGCACCGGCACCGACGGCTCCTCGCCGTTCTCGTCGATGCCGAAGAACTTGCCGTGACAGTGCTTGATCCACGGGGCGATCTCGCGCCAGGTGTCGACGCCCGCGGGACCGAAGAGGCCGGTGCCGTTGATGCCGAAATCGATGCCGAGGTCGGGTCGGCCGTGCTGATGCGCCAGTCCGATGAACGCGCCGAAGCGTTTGCCGTGGGCCTCGTCGGTGAGCGGCGGACCTTCGCGGTAGGTCTGGTTCCACAACTCGGTGACGGCGGTGAGCAGCTCGGGCGTCGCGCCGCGGCGACGGTACGCCTCGAGCAGCGACGGGGCGAAGCCGGATACCGTGGCGCCCCAGTCGGCCGTGAAGCCGAGCAGGGGCGAACCGAGCTTGTCGTAGCGATCGCGCAGGGCCTTGACGAGCTCGTGCTCGCCGTGCTGGTGCGCGTGCACCTCGAGCGCGAGCGTGATGCCGTGCTTCTCGGCGACGGGCAGCAGCGCCTCCATCGAGTCGGGGGTCAGCGAGATCTGCACGCGCGCGATCGAGAAGCCGAGCTTTGCGGCGGCCTCGATCTGACGGGCCATGTACTCGATCAGCTCGTCCTGCGTGAGCAGACGGTCACGCCGCAGGCCGATGTCGCCGTTGATCGCCAGGGAGGTCGGAATCAGATCCACCTCGGCGACCAGGTCGCGGAACCATCCGACATAGGCGTCGTCGACGGTCGGGAAGCCACGGAAGCTCGAGAACCCGATGATCTCGAGCCCCGGCCCGAAGCCCTCGGCGCCGACCTTGCGAATCAGTCCCTCCAGGTCGATCTCGCGCGCGTGGAATGCCCGGGTGAAGCTGTACAGGGTGACGCCTTGGATGGGCGCGCCCAGCGTGGTCGTGGTCATCGCGCTGCCTTCATGGTCTTGGTGTCGTGCTCTTCGATGCGCAGCACTCCGTGGTCGGTCACGATGTAGGGGATGTAGAGCTTCAGCTCGACGTCGACCTGGTGCTCGGCGGCGTCGCTGACCTCGATGTCGCCCGAGAGCACGACCGAGTCGGTGGGGAACCACCATTCTTCGAGTTCACCGGTCAATTCGTCGAGCGTGAACTCGCGGCCGTTCATCGACCAGGTGAGGGCGTCTGCGGCGACACCGTCGATCGTCAGGGTCGCCTCAGAGACCGAGGACCCGGGCAGCGCGCGGTACCAGGGCAGGCGCACTTCGACCGAGGCGCGTGAGCCCGCGGTGGTGAGCGTTCCCTGCTCGATGATGCGGTCGGGGATCATTCAGACTCCTTTGTCGTCTTCCGGCATTCTAATGTCTGTTTCCAACATAAGGCAATCACGCCAGGTGGGCGGCGATCCTCTCGGCACCGCGGACCGCCAGCGCGACCGACGTCAGCGTGGGGTTGCACGCGGTGGCCGTCGGGATGACGCCGTTGCCGGCCACGAAGAGGCCCGCCGTTCCCCATACCTCGCTGTCGGGTGAGCAGACGCTGCGCCCGTCGTCGGTCTCGGCCATCCGGACCGAGCCCTGATAGTGCAGCGACGCCCCCGGCGGCAGCGTGAACGGGTTCTCACCGAGAGGCTCGCCGACGGCGGCGGCCAGCACCTTCAGCTGTTCGCGCGCCCGATCGATCACGGCGTGGTCCTGCGGGGTGAGCGTGTAGTGGATGCGCATCGCCGGCATCCCGTAGCCGTCACGCTCGTCGTCCCGGAACTCCACGCGATCCGACCACTGCAGATCTTTCGCGGTGAAGAGACCCATGCCCACGATCGAGCCCGGCACCACGGGGTCGTCGTCGGCGAGCGGAATCGGCGACGTGTCGAGCTGCATCACCTGCCCGTGCCATGGCTGCTCGTCGGTGAACGGCACCCAGGTCACCCCGCTCTGCTCGCTCAGCGCACCCGCCTCGGCGACCTCGGCGACCGGCGCGACATCGCGCAGCCGAGTGGCGTAGACCACCTGCGATTGGTCGTTGAGCATCCGCCCGAGGGCGGGGGGCCGGATGCCGCTGGCCCACAGCAGCTGCGGCGTGCGCAGCGCATCGGCTGCGACGACGACGACGCGCGCCGTGATGCGCGAACTCCCGCCCGTGGTGCGGTCGGTGACCTCGACCCCGGTCACGCGACCGTCGTCGGTGAGAACCCTCGTCACCAGCGACTCGTCGTACAGCCCGAAGTTCGGATTAGCCCGGGTCGCGTCGCCGAACACGGCGTCCGACCCCGACCAGACGAGTGCTCCATCCGGGCGCCGGTGAACCGCGAGCGGCATGCGCTGCACCCGCTGCGCGGGCGTGCGACCCTCATCGACGACCACCGCGAGGCGCTCGCGCACCAGCGCCGGAAAGGGTGCCGCGTCGAACGCGTCGCGCGTGACGCCGAGCAGCCGCTCCGCCTGCTCGAGCAGACCGTCGAGATCGTCGATGAACGCGATCCGCTCGCTCCCGCCCGGATGCGGGCATGCGGCGGTCCAGTGCGCGGCCATCCCGCCGACGTTGCTCGAGAACGCGACCACCGGCATACCGTCCTCGCCGTCGGCGCGGTAGCCGTCCTCGAGGAGGTAGGTGCCGGGACGCGCGCGGCGTTCCCCGGCCTTGACCGCTCCGGGTGAGTCGACGGTCGGGGCGCCTGATCCGGGCCCCTCCGACTGTCGCTGTGCTGCGGACCGAGCCCCGGCATCCACGATGTTCTTCACGTGCGATCCGGGCGGGTCCGACACCGTCGGCCCGACCTCGAACATCGCGATCGTCGCCTGCGGTGCCCGCTCGCTCAGGATGCGCGCGTACGCGGCACCGGTGGGACCACTGCCCACGATGACGACGTCGACGGCCTCCGGGTAGCGGGCGCCGCTCATGCGTCGGCCGCCAGGCGCTGGATGAACTTCACCGACTCGGCCGAGGGCGACTGCGGGTAGTACTCGAGTCCGATCTCGCCCGTGTAGCCCGAGGCGCGCAGGTCGGCGAGACGCGCGACCCAGTCGATGGCACCCGTCCCGGGTTCGCCGCGACCGGGGTGGTCGGCGATCTGCACGTACTTCAGGGCGTCGCCGGCGTTCGCGAGCTCGACCGCAACGTCTTCGCCTTCGACGGTCGAGTGGTACAGGTCGTAGAGGATGCCGAAGAACGGCGAGTCGACACCCCGCGCCACATAGACGGCTTCGCTGGTGCGATCCAGCAGCGCGCCGGGGTGATCGACGCGCACGTTGACCGGCTCGAGCACGAGCGTCACACCCGAGCCCGCGATCTGGGCGCTCGCCTTGCGGTAGATCTCGATCAGTTCATCGAGCTGGGTCTGGCGCTTGCTGCCGCCGAACCCGGTTCCGCTGCCGACGACGATGCGTGGCGTGCCGAGCTCGTGCGCGATCTCGACACCCTCGTCGAGCTTCAGGTAGAACTGCGAGTGGTCCTTCGGCGGGATCATGAACTGGGTGCGGGGTTCGCTGAGCTGGGCGGTGAGGTGCACGCCCGTCTCCTGTAGCGCTGCCTTCAACGCGGGGATGTCCTTAGGAGTGGCTGGGGCGTCGGCGCCGGTCGGTCCCCACATCTCGACCGCCGTGAAGCCGGCGGCGGCAGCGGCACGCACACGGTCGCCATGGCTTTCGCCTGCTTCTTTGAACAAAAGGTCGATATTCGGCGCAAGTTCGTACATGGGTGTGCCCTTCGTGAGGTGGAGTAGGTCAGAACAGAGGGTGGTCGTGGGCGGGCTCGGCCGGCATCGGCTGCAGCACATCCCAGTGCTCGACGATGCGGTCGCCCTCGAAGCGGTAGATGTCGGCGACCGCGGCTACCGGTGCACCCGGGATCGACGCGCGCACATGCACCATCGCGAGGTCGCCGTCGACAAGGGTGCGCTGCACCTCGAAGCGGGCGTCGGGCGCGTCGTCGAACTTCGGGGTCAGCGCGGCGATCGCGGCCGCGGGCCCGTCGGCGATGTTCGGGTTGTGTTGCCGATAGTCGTCCGACACGAGCAACGCGAAAGCGTCGGCCACCCGCTTCTGCGTATAGAAGAGGTCGACGAACTCGGCGAATGCGGCACGGCGATCAGACATCGGAGCTCAGCCCTTGAGCCCGCCGGCGAAGCCCTGGATGAACCGCTTCTGTGCGAACAGGTAGAACGCCAGGATCGGGATCATCGACACGATGACGATCGCGAAGATCAGGTTCCACTGCGATACCAGCGAGCCGATGTAGTAGTACATCGCAACCGGCAACGTCTGGTTCTGCGACCCGCCCAGGAAGATCAGCGACGTGAAGAAGTCGTTCCACACGATGAGCCCGGCGAGGATCGCCACGGTGCCGGTAGCCGGCGACATCAGCGGCAGCACGATGCGGAAGAAGATCTGCGTGCGGCTGGCGCCGTCGATGGTGGCCGCCTCTTCGTACTCGGTACCGAGCCCGCGGAAGAACCCGGCGTACAAGAAGATCGACAGCGGCAGCAGCATCCCGGTGAACAGCAGGATCATGCCGACCTGCGATCCGGTCAGGTGCAGAGCGCGCGCGCCGATATAGAGAGGTACGGTGCCGAGCTGCGTGGGCAGCACGATGGCGACCAGGAACAGGTAGTACGAGGCGCGGCTCCAACGGCGGGTGTTGCGCGAGATCACATAGCCCGTCAGCGACCCGAGCAGTACGAGCAGCACCATCGTGCCGGCCGTGATGATCAGGCTGTTGATCAGGCCCATGACGACATTCGAGTTGCCCTGCGCCGTCACCACCTCGACGAAGTTGCTGAAGTCGGGGACCGCCGGCGGTGTCAGCGAGTTGCTGGTCAGCACCTCGGCATCGCTCTTCAGCGCCGTCGTCACCAAGAAGTAGAACGGGATCAGGAAGATGACCGCGACGATCCAGACGAGGGTCTCGCGCAGCGCGGTCAGTGGCGTGTAGCGGAACATGTCAGGCCTCCTGCATCCGGCCGGCCGACACGCGCTGCTGCACGACGGCGAAGACCAGGATGATGATTGTCAGGATGAGGGCGAGCGCGGCACCGAAGCCGAAGTTGCCGAGAGCGAAGGTCTGCTTGTACACCTGGGTCGCGAGGGTCTCGGTCGCGCCCGATGGGCCACCGCCGGTGAGACCCATGATCTGGTCGAAGATGCGCAGTCCGTTCACGAGGCCGAGCGTCGTCGCGATCGCGACCGCCGGGCGGATCGCCGGGAACACCACGTGCTTGAACCGGCCCCAGACCCCGGCACCGTCGAGGGCCGCGGCTTCCTCGATCTCGACCGGGACCGATGCCAGGCCGGCGAGATAGATGACCATGGCGAACCCGGTGTTCTGCCAGGTGATGACAATCAGCACGGCCCAGATCGCGGAGTTCGGGTCGGCCAGCCACGACTTGGCCGCGTCCGGTCCGGCCATCGCGACCAGCACGGCGTTGAGGGGCCCGTTGTAGTCGAAGATGAACTTCCAGATGAACGAGACCGCCAGCGGGCTGAGCACCACCGGCATGAAGAACACGACGCGGAGGATGAAGCGGCTCTTGAGCCCGCGATTCAGGGCCAGCGCCAGCAGCAGTCCGAAGACGTTGGTGAGAATCACCGACGCGAACGCGAGGAAGAGCGTGTTGGTCAGCGCCCCGACCTTGGTCGGGTCTTGGAAGATCTTGACGAAGTTGTCGATCCCGACCAGGTTGAACGATCCGATGCCCGACCAGTCGGTGAAGGCGAAGAAGCCGCCGACGGCGGTCGCCACGTAGTGGATGGCGAGAACCACCACGATGCCGGGCAGTGCCCACCACCAGTGGCCGTAGCCGAGCAGGTGCCGCCGGGGGCGGAGGGTGTCGCTCATGGTGTCCTGTCTACGTCGTCATCGTCGCGCGAACAAGGGGGCCGTGCGGGGGGCGGACCTCCCCCGCACGGCCCCAGATTGTTACTGATCCCAGGCGGCGTCCATCGCGGACAGCACGTCATCGACCGTCTTCTGCCCGGTCAGCAGTCCCTGCACACCGGTGCCGAGAGCGTCGTAGACGCCCGGGTTCGGCCAGACGTTGTTCGGCAGCGTCGTGTAGCTGCCGTCGGCAAGCAGGCCGACGATCGGCTCGTAGATGGTGCCGGCCAGGTCGAGGGTCTCGTACGCCGACACGGGCAGCTCGCCGGAGTACTCGTAGTACTTCTGCTGAGCCTCATCCGTCGCCATCCACTCAAGGAACGCGTTGGCCGCGTCCTTGTGCTCGGATGCCGCGCTGATCGACAGCGTGTAGTTGGTGCTCGCGACGATGTACGGCTTGCCGCCGTCCTGAGCCGGGAACGGCTCGACCTGGAAGTTCGCCTCCGGCGGAGCAGCCGAGGCGATCTCGATGGCCGCACCCGACGGGATGAACCCGCCGACGGAGGTGCCGCCCGAGAGGCCGTTGGTGATGGCGTCGAAGCCACCGCCCTCGACACCGGCCTGGAAGCAGCCGGCGTCGTTCAGGTCGATCACGGTCTGCAGGCTGTCCTGCCAGCCCTCGGAATCCGCGAACGTGACGTCACCATCAGCGCGCTGCTGGTTCCAGTCGGGGTCCTCGGCGTAGACGCGGGTCGCGGCGATGGCCTGGGTCATGAGGCCCGTGTTCGGCGGCGCAGCACCGGCGACGGCGAACAACGAACCGCCCGCGGCGACGAACGTGTCGCACGACGCGTACAGGTCGTCCATGTTCTCGGGCCAGGTGAAGTCGTTCACACCGAGGCGGAACGGGTTGCCGAGCGAGGCGACAACCGAGGCGATCGTGAAGTCGAGCGCCTGCCCATAGGTCTTACCGTCGACCTGGAACAGTGACGCGCTGTCGCTCGGCACGAAGCCGGTCGCGGTGTCACCGAGGGGCTCGAGGAAGCCCGCCTCGGCGAGGCCGACGAGGCCGCGCGCGTCGCCCTGTCCGGGCGTCGTCTGGATGACATCCGACGCGTTGCCGGCCTGCAGCTGCGTGCGGATCGTCTCGCCGTACTTGTCGTTCGGCGTGGGGTTGGTCGTGATGGTGACCTCGGGGTTCGCCGCCATGTAATCGTCGGCGAGCTTCTGGTACGGGCTCTCGAGGTTGTTCGAGGTGGCGAAGGTGAACGAGAACTCGTTGTCGCTACCGGAGCCGCCACCATCGGTGGTGCACCCGGTGAGGGTGAGCGCTGCGGCGGCAGAGACGGCGAGAACGCCTGTCCACGCAGCCCGCGAGCGGGAGTGCTGTGTCATGGTCAGCCTTTCTGACTACGTTGTCGGTGCTGCGGGTGGGGCCCGCTGCTTCGACAGTCTGACCCGCCAATGTCAGAAACGCACATTAGTTGTTTCGATACACGTCATCACCGTCAGCCCCCTAGATGACGGGTCAGCCACATCACGGGCGTGAATACCCCATGCCAACGGGATCGGATCGGTTGATAGAGTCGGATCGCCCCTCCGCAGAAGGATCACTACGACGTGACCGATCACGCGCTGCTCTCGCGCCTCGACTTGAACCTGCTGGTCGCCCTCGATGCGTTGCTCACCGAGCGAAGTGTCACCCGCGCGGCTGACCGCCTGCACCTCAGCCAGCCGGCGCTGAGCGCGTCGCTCGCTCGGTTGCGCACCCACTTCGGCGACCAGATCCTGGCCCGGCGCGGCAACAGCTACGAACTGACCCCGTTCGCGCTGCGGCTCGCCGACCACACGACCACCGCTCTGGATGCCGCGCGTCGCGTCTTCGAGAGCCAGGCGAGTTGGGACCCGGCCGAATCAGAGCGGGAGTTCTCGATCTTCGGCTCGGACTACGGCTTCTCGACCGTCGGCCGCGTCGCCTCGGAACTCGCCGCTCAGCGTGCCCCCGGTGTGCACTTCCGGTACATGCTGCATAACCCGGTCATCGTCGAAGACGCGGCCACCCGGCTGCGGTCGGTCGATGCCATGGTGATTCCTCACGGCATCCTGGTCGACCTGCCGTTCGCCGACCTGTGGCGCGACGACTGGGTGGCGATCGTTGCGACGACGAACACCTACGTCGGCGACGCGGTGACCATGGACGAGCTGACCACGATCCCGTGGGTGCTCAATTACCAGACGCGGTCCGCGTTCACCTCGGCCGAGCGGCAGATCCAGCAACTCGGTATCGAGCCGCACGTCGACGTGGTCGTCGAGAGCTTCCTGGCCCTGCCCCAGTTCGTGGCCGGCACCGATCGGATCGGGTTGATCCAGCGCGCCCTCGCACCGCAGGCAATGGCATCGGCCGCCGTGCGCGAAGTTGAGTTGCCGTTCGCCCCGACCCCGCTCGTCAACGCCCTGTGGTGGCACCCGGTGCACAGCCGCGATCCGGAGCACGCCTGGATGCGCGACCTCTTCGTCGAGGCCGGCGGCATCCTCAGCGCATCGACCGCCTGATCAGGTCGTGCTGCTGGCGGACCAGCAGCAGCGGGTCGACCTCGCCGAGCTCGGCGAAGGCGTGACCCTCCCACTCGCTCGACCAGTACCCGCGATAGCCGCCATCGACGAACGTGCGCACCAGCGCCGGGTAGTCGATCGCCGGCTCGTCGCCGTTCTCGTCGATGTCGTAGAACTTGGCGTGCACGTGCATGATCTGCGGCATGATGTCGGCCCAGTCCGACACGGGCACGTGGCCGTGCATGTTGAACGCCAGGTGGGCGAACGAGCCGAGGCGGCCCGGATCGAAGTCGCGACCGCGCAGGTAACCGATGAACTCCTCTTGCCGCTCCCGCATCGGGGCGTCGGTAGCCCAGATCTGCTGCAGCCGCTCTACCGCCTCATCGTCGAGACCGCGCCCTCGAACCGCTTTCAGCAGGGTGGGCGACATCTTGTGCATCGTGGAGGAGAAGTCAGCGACGAATCCGAGCAGCGGCGAGCCGAGCTCGTCATACACGTCGCGCACCTTCATGATCTCGTCGGAGTTCGGGCCGTGCGGCGCGTGGATCTCATACGCGAGCTTGAGTTCGAGCGCTTCGGCGATGGGCAGCAGGGCGCGCAGTAGCGCGGGTTTCGCGCTCTGGATGCGCACCAGCGGGAAGCCGAGGCGGTGCGCATCGCGCAGCAGGGTCTCAGAGAACTCGAACTCCTCGGCCGGAGTCATGTCACGGTCGCGGCGGCGGCCCATGTCGAGGTTGGCGCCGAACGAGCTGGCGCGGAACCCGTGCCGGTCGAACGCGTTGCGCCAGCTCTTCTCGAACGCGGGCGTGAGGTTCGGGTAGCCCGGCAGCATCTGCGATGCCACGATCTCGATCCCGGGGCCGATGCCGAGTTCGGCCACGCGGTCGAGCAGGCTGTCGAGGTCGTACCACCCGGCGCGGAACTCGGCACTCGCCGAGTAGAGCGTCAGCCCGAGCTGGAACGGGTCGTCGGCGGTCGCGGCCGGGGGCGCCGGAAGGTCACGCGCAAGCGCGGGCGGCGCGGCATCCTGATCTGTCACGGTGAGGCGCAGGTCGTCGCGCACGAAGTTGGGCACGTACATGCCCGGCGAATCCGGGCCACCCGGAGCGATCTGCATGTAGGGCAGCCGCAGCTCGCCGGCGAGCAGGATGTCGTGGGAATCTCCGACGGCGACCGGCTCATCGCGACGTGCGATCAGCAGCGGGTGGTCCTGCAAGAACCACAGCGTGTCGCTCTGCTCGGGCAGGTCAGACAACGCGAAGCGTTTGCCCCCGAGCTCGAACGCGAGGTCGTCGTCGTCGACCGCGACGCCGTCGACCGACAGCGACATCGACGTGACCGACGACAGCCACAGGCTGCGATACCAGGGGATGTCGAGCTTGAGGGCGAGACCCTCGGGATGGGTGCGCAGGCTGTCCTGCACGATCAGACCGTTCGGCATGGTTGGCCCTCCTACAGACGCGAAGCGACGCGGCGCATCAGCGAATGCTGTCGCCGGACCTGCTCGATCGAACGCCACGGGGTGCGCTCGCCTTCGTACTCGCTCGACAGGTAACCGGCATAGCCGGCGTCGCGCAGGCCCCGAAGCACGGGCTCCCACGGGATCTGCTGGTCGTCGAGGTTCTCGTCGATGTCGTGGAACTTGGCCTGCACGAACACCACGTACTTGCCGATGTCGACCAGGTCGGCCGGGTCGACGTGGATGCCGTCGAGGAACGCCGGCCGGGTCTCACGCGTCTCACCGGGCCGGAGCGGAATCGGCCGGTCCTGAAAGATGCCGGTGTCGATGAGCAGTCCGAAGTGCTTCGTGCCGGTTCGCTCGATCAGCGCGATGTAGTCGTCGACGACCGGATGCTTGATCGGGGTCGGCGAGTGGATTTCGGGGCAGATCACGACATCGAGTTCGTGTGCCAGGTCGAGACTGCGCTCGACCGACTCCGTCCAGATCGGGTGCGGCACCAGGTCGCTCGAGACGACCCCGATCTTCGGGCGCACGAATCGGAAGCCGAGGCGCTTCGCGAGCAGCAGATCGCGCTGCAGGATGTCGGCCCCCTGCTGGGCGGTCATGTCGCGATCCGGATGCAGGCGGGTGTCGATCCACGATCCGTAGTTGGTGGGCTCGAGCGAGTACGTCTGCAGCAGCGCGAACCAGCGGTCGATCCACTCGGTCGTCGGCTCGGGGTAGGCGGGGATGTGCCCCTCGCCCAAGATCTCGATGCCGGTGGCGCCGAGGTCGGCGATGCCCGCCATCGCGGTCTCGAGATCCATCACCGTGCCGAAGTCGTGCATGAAGCTGTAGAGCGAGACGCCGTACTGGAAGGGTCCGCCGTCGAGCTCGGAGCTGAGCGTGATGAACCGGGTCTGCTTCACGACCGTCGGCTGGTGCTCGATCGGGATATAGGACATGCGCAGGCGCACCTCGACCGACACCTCGTGGATGCCGTCGGGCAGCCCGCCGGGGAACGGGACCGTGATGAGCGCGGCCTCTTCGAGCGGCCAGCGGACGCCCTCCGACCGCTGCAGCTCGCCGAGGGAATAGGTGTGGCCGGCGAAGGTCCACTGCGGCACGTCGGGGCCGACATCCACGAGTCCGCCGACCCGCACGGCGACGCCGTCGATGAGGGACGCGGCCATGCCGCGGTACGACGGCATGCGCAGCCGTAGCTGGAATCCATCTGCGGCGTTGCGGAAGCCGACCGACTGAATGAGGTCGCGTTCGAGGAGCATGCTGGCGAGGGTAGCCCTTTATGTCGCAATAAAGCAAAAGTCCAGCGGAATGCGACGATATGGCTCGCGAGACCGCGAATCAGCAGTCTCGATATGACGCATCCGCGATCGCGGCTTCCCTCTGGCGGGACGCGCGGTCAGGGTGGGCTCATGGGCAGAGTCGCCGGCAAGGTGATCGTGGTGACCGGAGCCGCCCGCGGCCAGGGTCGCGCCGCCGCCGAACTCCTGGCCCGTGAGGGCGCCACTGTCTGGTGCACCGACATCGCCGACACCGAGATCGCCCCGCTCGACGGAGTGGCCGGAACGCTGACACCCTCCCGGCTCGACGTGACGCGAGAGCGTGACTGGCACGACCTCGCGGCCCGCATCACCGAGCGCGACGGCCGGGTCGACGGCCTGGTGAACAACGCCGGCATTGCGTCTCGCGGGCGATTACCGAACGTCGACCTCGACGAGTGGCGCCGGGCGTTCGACGTCAACGCGACCGGACCGCTGCTCGGCATGCAGGTGCTGTACCCACTCTTCGGCAGCGGCGCGTCCATCGTCAACGTGGTCTCGGTCGCCGGTCTGAGCGGCCACTCCGCCGCTGCCTACACGGCGAGCAAGTGGGCGCTGCGCGGCCTGACCCGCACGGCGTCGCTCGAGTACGGGATGCACGGCATCCGGGTCAACGCGATCTTCCCCGGACTGATCGACACTCCACTGATGGCGGATGCCTCCGCCGCATTCCGGGACGCCGCGATCGCCGAGACGCCGCTGGGGCGCATCGGCACCGTCGCCGACATCGCACCGCTCATCGTCTTTCTCCTGTCCGACGAGTCGTCGTACCTGAACGGCGCCGAGATCACCGTCGACGGTGGCCTCACCGCCCACGTCTCACACAAGTCCATCTCTGACGCCACTCGCTCATGACAGCACGACCAGCTGCTCGGTAGCCCGGGTCATTGCGACGTAGCGATCCACCGCCGCCATGCGCCCGGGATCGACGAGCACCACGAGGTCGAACTCGAGGCCTTTCGCCGTCTCGGGCGTGAGCGACGCGACGCGCGCCCGCCCCTCGAAGGTCGCATCGCCGATCACGCACGCCACCCCCTCGCCATGCGAGGCCAGCCACTCATCGACCAGCGCATCCCGCTCGGACACCGCCGCATGCACCACCGGCAGCCCGCTGCTGCGGATCGAGATAGGCACGTTCGCATCGGGCAACACAGCCCGGATCACCGGCTCCGCCTCGGCCATCACCTCTTCGGGCGTGCGGTAGTTGATGGTGAGGGATGCTAGGGCCACCCGGTCGAGACCGATGCGACCCAGCCGCTCGTGCCACGTCTCCGCGAACCCGTGACGCGCCTGTGCTCGGTCGCCCACGATCGTGAAGCTGCGCGACGGGCAGCGCTGCAGCAGCATCCCCCATTCGGCGTCGGTCAGCTCTTGCGCCTCGTCGACGACGATGTGCGCGAACGGGCCGGCGAGCACGTCGGGGTCGGCGGCAGGCAGCCCGGATTCGTCGACGAGCGCATCCCTGAGCTCCTCCTGCCGCAGCATCGTCATCACGCCCTCGCCGTCGTCGAGCTCGTTCGACTGGATCAGGTGGTCGATGACGCGGTCCATCTCGTCCCGCTGGGCGGCGAGCGCCGCGGCCTGCGCACGGCGGCGCCGCGGTCCACCGGGGTCTCCGATGCGCTGCCTGGCCGCATCGAGCAGCGGCAGGTCGGCGACCGTCCACGCGCGCGGGGCGTCACGCTGCAGGCTCCGGATGTCGTGCGGGCTCAGCCATGCAGCGCACCTCGCGAGGTACGCGGGCACCGACCACAGATCGGCGATCACGCCCTCCGGATCGAGCACCGGCCATGCGCGGGCGAAGGCTCCGCGCAGTTCCTCGTTCTGCTGCAGCCCGCGACGTACCTGATGCGGCGGCACCTCCTCGTCGATGCGCGAGCCGAGGATGTCGAGCAGTTCCTCCCAGACCTGGTCACGTGCGTCGTTGTGGGGCAGGCCGGGCTCGGCGGCGCGGAACGCGTCGGCCCAGTCGCCGGGCGTCAGCGCGACCTCGGCCCATGGCGTCTCGATCACCACGCCCGACTTCGGCGGCTGCTCGTGGTAGGCGACCGCCGCATCCACTGCCTCGAGCAGCCGCGCGGATGCCTTCAGCGCCGCGACGTCCGGGTCGTGCTCGGTCATCGCCTCTGCCCCCCGCGGCACCAGGTCGCGCAACGTGCACAGCTGCACCCCGTCTTCGCCGAGGCTCGGCAGCACGTCGGCGACATAAGAGAGGTAGGCCGGGCTCGGACCCACGAACAGCACGCCGCCGTGATGCCGGGCGAGTCGCGGGTCGGAGTAGAGCAGGTACGCGGAACGGTGCAGCGCGACGACGGTCTTGCCCGTGCCTGGCCCGCCGTCGACCACCAAGGCACCGGCCGAGTCGGCGCGGATGATGGCATCCTGATCGGCCTGGATCGTGCCGAGCACATCGCGCATGCGCGGGGAGCGGCTGCTGCCGAGGCTCGCGATGAACGCCGACTGGTCATCGAGCGCCATGTTGCCGTCGAGGCCGTCGAGGCCGTCGGCGGTGAACACCTCGTCCCAGTAGTCGGTGATGCGACCGTCTGCCCAGCGGTAGCGGCGGCGGCTGACGAGTCCCATCGGCTGCGCGTGTGTGGCGCCGAAGAACGGCTCGGCCGCCGGGGATCGCCAGTCGATCAGCAGCCTCTTGCCGTCGCGGTCATTCAGCCCGAGTCGGCCCACGTAGACCGGTTCGGGCTCGCCGGCGATCACCATCCGGCCCAGGCACAGGTCGAGCCCGTAGCGGCCCAGAGCACGCAGGCGCGAGGCGAGACGGCGCACATCCATGTCGCGTTCGAGCGTCTCGCCGCTCGATTCGGTCGACGCCTTCCGCTGCTCGTCGAGTCGCTTCGACACGTCGGCGATCGAGCGCTCGAGGCTCGACGCGATGGCCGCGAAATGCTGTTGATCGGTGCCGATCAGAGCCGGATCGGACTTGAACGCAAGACGGTCGGGGAGCTGGAAAGCGGAGGGAGTCGACGGCACGATCGTCGATTCTGCGTCACGAGGGGGGTCTTGCGGCAAGCCCCCGGTTGCCGTATATCTTGAAAGTGGAAGGGGAGACATCCCCTTCCTTTTTCATGTGCCCGTGCCTACGGTCGGGTCATGGCTACGACAACCGCAGGCGCACGCACCACCCGCCGACAGAACGCAGAGCACGGCTTCACCGCGTCAAAGGCGCTCACCGACAACATGCAGAAGGTGCTCGTCGATCTGATCGAGCTCGCCGGTCAGGGCAAGCAGGCGCACTGGAACGTGGTGGGCAAGAACTTCCGCGACACCCACCGCATCCTCGACGAGATCATCGAGGC
>JBDTQN010000008.1:0-23362 GCA_039932215.1 Pseudolysinimonas sp.
TCGACGCCGTTGCCCTCGGGGTCGTCGAAGTAGAACGCCTTGCTCACCAGGTGATCGCTCGATCCGGTGAACAGCGCCGGATAGTGCTGCGCGACCGAGTACACCGACGCAGCGAGCGCCTCCTCGCTGTCGAACAGGATCGCCGTATGGAACAGCCCCGCCTCGTGGGGTGCGGCGTGTTTCAGCTCGGGCGCGTGATCGAGGATGACGACGGGGGTCGTGCCGCGGCCCAGAACGGTGCGCGGACCCTCGGCGGCGAGCACGTCGAGCCCGACGCCGTCGCGGTAGTACGTCGTCATGGCGTCGAGGTCGGCGACGTTGAGGGTCACGGCGCCCATGGCGGTATCGGCGGCGAGTTGCTCGGTCATAGCGCCTTCTCGAAACAGAGGGAGAGATCGGAACCTACGTAGTGACCGAACAACGGGATGGGGGTGAAACCTTCCCGCGCGTAGAACCGCTGCGCTGGAATCATGGTGTCGCCGGTCTCGAGCACCAGGCGGCGCCAGCCGCGGCGCCGCGCGTCGTCTTCGAGCGTGCGGAGCATCTGAGAGGCGACCCCTGACCCCCGGTGATCGGGGTGGACGTACATGCGCTTCACCTCGCCGTGCTTACCGTCGATCGGCCGCAGGCCGCCCGTGGCGACCCCACGATCGCCGTCGAACGCGACGTAGAAGACGGCCATGTCCGAGGCGGAGGGCTTGGTACCCGGCTCCGAATCTTCGAGCTCGGGGTAGTACACCTCGCGGATCTCGGCCTGCTGCGCCTCACGCAGGGCCTCCCCGGCGGGGTGGTCCCATGCGACGGCGCGGATCTCGATGGTCATGGCAGTCAGGCCGTGAGGCGCTCGATCAGTTCGTGGTAGCGATCGGCCGTCTTCTGCACGATCTCGTCGGGCAGGACCGGGGCCTCGCCGGTCCGGTCCCAATTCGCGGCGAGCCAGTCGCGCACGATCTGCTTGTCGAAGCTGTCGAGCCGGTGGATGCCGCCGGCGGCATACGTCGCCGCGTCCCAGTAGCGACTCGAGTCGCTGGTCAGCACCTCGTCGGCCAGCGTCAGCGCACCGCTCTCGGGATCGCGCCCGAACTCGAACTTGGTGTCAGCGAGGATCACGCCCCGCTCTTCGGCCATCGCGGCAGCCGTGGTGAATGCCTGCAGCGCCGCGTCGCGCAGGGCCGCCGCGTCATCGGCGCCGACGATGGCGACCGTCTGCTCGAACGTGATGTTCTCGTCGTGCTCGCCGAGCGGTGCCTTCGTCGCCGGGGTGTAGATCGGCTCGGGCAGCCGGTCACCGTTCTGCAGGCCGGCAGGCAGCGGGATGCCGCACACGGTTCCCGACGCCTGGTACTCGACCCAGCCGGACCCGGCCAGGTAGCCGCGCACGACGCATTCCAGCGGGAACATGTCGAGCTCGTGCACCAGCATCGATCGCTCGGCGATTCCGGGCGGCAGGTGTTCGCCCAGTGACGGGTGCGCCGCCGCCAGGTGGTTCGGCATGCCCAGACGGGCGAACCACCAGAGACTCAGTTGCGTGAGCAGAGCGCCCTTACCGGGGATGGCCGGTTCCAGGATGTGATCGAAGGCGCTGACACGGTCGCTCGCCACCACGAGCACCCGGCCAGGCGCGGCCTCGGAGGTGTAGAGGTCGCGCACCTTGCCGGAGTACACGTGCGTCCAGCGCAGCGCCTCCATGCGGGGGTCGCCGCCGGTCGGATGGTTCGATTCGATGGCGGTCATTGCGCGACCCTCTCGGCGATGTCGGAACGGGAGAAGCCGCCCTCGAGGTGGATGAGGCCGAGGGCCTCATAGGCGGCAGAGCGCGCCTCGGTGAAGGTTGCACGACGTGCAACCACGCCGAGCACGCGACCGCCGGTGGCGATGAACCGGCCATCGACCAGTGACGTCGCCGCGTGCGAGATGGTGACGCCCTCGATCTCGGCCGCGGCATCCAGGCCCTCGATCACGCGACCGGTGATCGGATCGTCGGGGTAGCCCTCGCTGGCCAGCACCACGATGACCGCCGCGTCGGGCGAGAACTTCGGGAACGGCAACTTGCCGAGCGCGCCGGTCGCCGCCGCGAACAGCAGCGTCGAGAGCGGGGACTCGAGGCGCGGAAGCACGACCTGGGTCTCGGGGTCGCCGAACCGGGCGTTGAACTCGATCACGCGCAGGCCCGCGTCGGTGACGATCAGCCCGCAGTAGAGCAAGCCGATGAACGGGGTGCCCTCGGCCTCCATCGCGCGCACGGTCGGCAGTGCGACGGTGTCGAGCACCTCGTCGATGAACTCGGCCTCGTCGGCGAGCCACGGCAGCGGCGAGTACGCGCCCATGCCGCCGGTGTTCGGCCCGGTGTCGCCGTCGCCGACGCGCTTGTAGTCCTGCGCCGGGCTGAGCGGCACCACGTCGTGCCCGTCAGAGAGGAAGAACAGCGAGATCTCTTGCCCGTCGAGAAACTCCTCGATCAGCACCGGACCCATCTGCAGATAATGGGCTGCATGCGCCAGGGCGGCGTCGCGGTCGTCGGTGACGAGAACGCCCTTACCGGCGGCGAGCCCGTCGGCCTTCACGACGTGCGGGGCGCCCAGCTCATCGAGCGCGGCGGTCACCTCGTTGAGGTCGGTGGCCCGGATGGCGCGGCCGGTGGGCACGGACGCCGCGTCCATGATGCGCTTGGCGAAGGCCTTCGACCCTTCGAGCGCCGCGGCCGCCTTGCTGGGACCGAACACGGGCACGCCCTTTGCCCGCACGGCATCCGCGACCCCCGCGACGAGCGGCGCCTCGGGGCCGATGACGACCAGCTCGATGTCGTTGTCGGTGGCGTAGCGGGCGACGACAGCGCCGTTCGACGGATCGAGCGCGACCGTCTCGACGACGGCGGCCAGCCCGGCGTTGCCGGGGGCCGCAATGATCTCGTGCCCCGCGTCTTCGCCCAGCAGCGCCGTCACGATGGCGTGTTCACGGGCTCCTGATCCGAGCACGAGGATTTTCACCCGTTCAGGCTAGCGGCGGTCTGGTCTACGTTTTCTCCATGGCCGACGACGAGGGACTCTGGCATCTGTTGGTGCACACGCCGGGACCGCGCGCCGACCCCGACGTGCCGTTCTTTCAGGCCGAGTGGTTCCCGGGGCACCGCGGCTTCCACGCAGCGCTGCAAGCGGCCGGGTACTTCGTCGCCGCGGGGCCGTTGCCCGAACGCGAGGGCGCCGGTCAGACCCTGGTGCGCAACGTGTCGACGGCCGAGCTCACCCGGTTGGCGCGCGAGACCGACCCGGCCGTCGTCGGCGGGTTCCTGCTGGTGGAGGTCGTGCCGTGGCGCGTCGTCGAATCGATCCTGGAGTAGGCGCCGCCGCGGTGCGCTCGGGCGACGACACCGCGCTTGCAGTGCGCTACCTGCTGCAGGTGCTGACCGACAACGCCCCGGGCAACACCCTCGAGGTGCGCGTGCCGCCGTTCGGCGCCGCGCAGGTCGTCGAGGGTCCACGCCACACTCGCGGCACTCCCCCCAACGTGGTCGAGATGGATGCCGCGACCTGGCTCGCTCTGGCGACCGGCTCGCTGGGCTGGGACGAGGCGATCGCCGAGGGCCGGGTCACGGCATCCGGTCAGCGCGCCGACCTGCGTGAGCACCTCCCGCTCGCGTGGACGACAATGGAGTCGTGAACGACAAGACCGAGGTGACCATCCGGCGGGCGCCGAAGCTGTCGGTGTTCCTCGTCATCGGTGCGTTCGTCGGCGCGCTCACCACGCTGATCCTGACCTCGCAGTTCCCGTCCGACCCGGCGGTCGGGTTCGCCGCGACCGCCGGATACTTCCTGCTCTTCGGCATCCCGGCGGGCGTCGCGCTCGGCGCCGCCGTCGGGCTGATCATCGACCGGGTGTCGATCGCGCGGGCGCGTACCGTCACGGTCGAGCACGAGGTCGTCGGGCAGCCGGCCGAGGCGCCGGTTTCAGGTGAGACGCCGAAGCGCGCGCCGCGGAAGCGCGCGACGAACGACGCCCCGGACGCCTAGCCTCCCCTCGGCTGTGTGACCCCCGCCTCACGTGAGGCACGGCTCACATGGGGTTCTCGGCGTCGCCGGTCCCGGCTACGTTGTGCGCATGTCGACGAGCAAAGACACGATCGCGTTCATCGACGAACAGCTGGCCGGGCTTCCGATCCGCACCCGGCCGATGTTCGGCGAATACGGCATCTACTGCGACGACAAGATCGTCGGGCTGATCTGCGACGACACCCTGTTCCTGAAGCCGAGCGGCGTCGAGCTGCCGGGCACGCATCCGGCACCGGCGTATCCGGGTGCGAAGGACTACCTCTGTGTGCCGAAGCCTCTGCTCGCCGACGCCGACTGGCTGCAGCACGCGATTCGCGCGACGGCCGACGCGCTGCCCGCGCCGAAGCCGAAGAAGCCGAAGCGCTAGCTCGGCTGGTTCGCTTCGACCCAGGCGAGGTACTCGTCGCTGACCGTGCCCGTGATGTAGTCGCCGGTGAAGCAGCTCATCTCGAGCGACTCGATGTCAGACCCCTCGAGGATCGCCGCCTCCATGTCGGCGACCTCCTGGTAGATCAGGTAGTCGGCGCCGAGTTCGCGGGCGATGTCGGGAATCTTCTTGCCCGAGGCGATCAGTTCGTGCCGGGTGGGCATGTTGATGCCGTATACGTGCGGAAACCGCACCGGGGGCGCCGCCGACGTGAACGTCACCGAGTGGGCGCCGGCCACGCGCGCCATGTCGACGATCTCTTTCGAGGTGGTTCCGCGCACGATCGAGTCGTCGACGATCAGCACGTTCTTGCCCTTGAACTCGCTCGACATCGCGTTCAGCTTCTGCTTGACGCTGCGCTTGCGCTGCTCTTGCCCCGGCATGATGAAGGTGCGGCCGACGTAGCGGTTCTTGTAGAAGCCCTCGCGGTACTCGATGCCGAGCTTCTGAGCGACCTGCATCGCGGCGGGACGCGACGAGTCGGGGATCGGCATCACCACGTCGATCGCGCCCGACGGCGTGTAGCGCGCGATCGTGTCGGCCAGCCGGTCGCCGAGCCGCAGCCGCGCCTCGTAGACCGAGATGCCGTTCATGATGGAGTCGGGGCGAGCCAGGTAGACGTACTCGAACGAGCACGGGATCAGCACGGGATTCTTCGCACACTGCCGCGAGAACATCTCGCCGTTGCGGGCGATGTAGATCGCCTCACCCGGCGCGACATCCCGAACCAGCTCGTAGCCCGCCGACTCGAGCACGAGCGATTCGCTGGCCACGATCCACTCTTCGCCCACCAGACCCGCGGCGCGCTTGCCCAAGACGAGGGGCCGGATGCCGAACGGGTCGCGGAAGGCGAGCAGGCCCTGTCCGGCGATCAGCGCGATCGCCGCATACGAGCCCTCGACGCGCTCATGCAGCGTGGCGATCGCATCGAACACCTGGTCGGGATCGAGATCGGTGCCGCGCACCTGCGCCTGCAGCTCGTGGGCGAGCACGTTCACCAGCAGCTCAGTGTCGGAGTCGGTGTTCAGATGGCGCCGGTCGACGTGGAAGAGCGCCTCGGTCAGTTCGCGCGTGTTCGTGAGGTTGCCGTTGTGCACCAGCACGATGCCGTACGGCGCGTTCACGTAGAACGGCTGCGCCTCCTGCTCTTTGCCGGCGTCACCGCGGGTGGCGTAACGCACGTGGCCGAGGCCCATCGTGCCGAGCAGGCTGCGCATGTCCCGGGTGCGATAGGCCTCGCGCACCTGGCCCTTGGCCTTCTGCATGTGGATGATCGCGCCGTCGCTCGTCGCGATGCCCGTCGAGTCTTGCCCCCGGTGCTGCAGCAGAGACAGAGCGTCATAGACCTGCTGGTTGACCGGGCTGGAGGAGACGATACCGACGATGCCGCACATGTCGCGGAGGACTCCAGATGCTCGGTGGGAGGTACGACTCAGTCTCCCATCTTTTGTTCGCCGCCGCTTCTGCGGCGAACCCGCTACGCGAGGCGAGCAAGTCGCCTCGCTTCACTGGCTACGCTTGACGCCGTGACCGGCTCCGACTCCTACGCCCAAGCGGGCGTCGACACGACGGCCGGCGACCGCGCGGTCGAACTCATGAAGGCGGCCGTCGGCCGTACGCACGGCTCCGAGGTCTTCGGCGGCGTCGGCGGATTTGCCGGGCTCTTCGACGTCAGTGCGCTGCGCGACTTCCGGCGCCCGTTGCTCGCGACCAGCACCGACGGTGTCGGCACCAAGATCGCGATCGCGATCGCCCTCGACAAGCACGACACCATCGGCCAAGACCTCGTCGGCATGGTCGTCGACGACATCGTCGTGGTCGGCGCACGGCCGCTGTTCATGACCGACTACATCGCCTGCGGCAAGGTCTACCCCGAGCGCATCGCCACCATCGTCGAGGGCATCGCCCGCGCCTGCGCCGACACCGGCACCGCTCTGGTCGGCGGCGAGACCGCAGAGCACCCCGGACTCATGGCGGTCGACGACTATGACGTCGCCGGCGCCGCCGTCGGGGCGGTCGAGGCGGATGCCGTGCTCGGTCCCGACAGGGTGCAGCACGGCGACGTGGTCATCGCGATCGCGTCGAGCGGGCTGCACAGCAACGGCTTCTCGCTGGTGCGACGCATCGTCACGCGGCGGGGTCTCTCGCTCACCGACCATGCGGACGAGTTCGGGGGTCCCGTCGGGGCCGCCCTGCTCGAGCCGACCCGGCTCTACGCGCGTCAGCTGGTGCGGATGCTCGACGAGCTTCCTGACGCGGTGCACGCGCTGAGCCACGTGACCGGCGGGGGCATCGCAGCGAATCTCGCGCGCGTGCTGCCGCTCGGGTCGTGGGTCGAGCTCGACCGGTCGACCTGGAGCCCGCAGCCGGTGTTCCGCGTGCTCGCCGAGTGGGGTGACATCTCGCTCGAAGAGACCGAAGGCACCTGGAATCTCGGGGTCGGCATGATCGCGGTGGTGAGCCAGGATGCGGCGAGCTCGGTCACGCATGCCCTCACGGCATCCGGACTGCCCGCCTGGGTCGCCGGACGCGTCACCGTCGGTGACCGCGACCTCGACGGCTTCGAGCAGGGCGCCAAAGGAGTCGACGGCGGAGCCGTCCGCCTCGTCGGCGCCTTCGGAGGCTAGATCAGCGCCTAGGCGCTCTTCGACTCGTCGATCTCGAGCTCGTTGTCGAGCTCGTCGTCTGTGTCGTCAGCGCCCTCGACCGCGTACTCCGGCCACTTGCTGAGGTCCTCGTCGAGACGAGGGTTTGTGGCGAGCTCCTCTGCGAGGGCACCGTAATTAGTGTCGGGGCTGAAGTACTTCAGATCGCGTGCGACCTTCGTATGCTTCGCCTTCTGACGGCCGCGCCCCATGCGTGACCCCCTCATGAATCGGGAACGTATAAATAGGTCCTAAAGACTGCCCGAAAGTCTATCACCCGGGTGGCCGGGTAGCCTTGACAGCGTGACCGACCGGACGACTGATACCTCTGTCGTCGTGATCGGAGCCGGACAGGCGGGGCTGTCTGTCGGATACTACCTGCGCCGCCTCGGGCTCGATCCCGGCAACGACTTCGTCATGCTCGATCGCGGTCCCGGCACGGGCGGCGCATGGCAGAACCGGTGGGAAGCACTGCGGCTCGGGTACGCGCACCGGGTCAACGACCTGCCGGGAATGGACGAGCTCGGGGTCAGCTTCGACACCGCCGACCGGCAGGTTCCGGCGAAAGATGTCGTGTCCGACTACTACGCGCGCTACGAGCAGCACTACGAGCTCGCCGTCGTGCGTCCGGCCACCGTGACGAAGGTCGTGCAGCTGTTCGACGGGTTCCTCGTCGACTTCGAGGGCGAGTTCGGGCCGCGCGATGTGACGACCGAGATCATCGTGAACGCGACCGGCACCTGGGGGTCGCCGTTCATCCCGTGGTACCCCGGGATGAACGGTTTCACCGGCAAGCACCTGCACACCGTCGACTACGGCGACGCCGCCGAATTCGAGGGCAAAGACATCGTCGTGGTCGGCGGCGGCACCAGCGCGATCGGGTTCCTGATGGAACTCGAGAACGTCGCCGGCAGCATCACCTGGGTCGCGCGCCGGCCGGTCGAGTTTCTCGAAGACCAAGAGCTGAACATCGAAGCGGGCGTCAGCGCGGTCGCGATGCAGGATGAGGCAGCGCGCGAGGGGCGCGCGCTGCCGTCGATCGTGTCGACCACCGGGGTGCCGCGAACGCGTCGCATCCAGGCGGCGATCGACCGCGGGCTGCTGCACGTCACGCCGATGTTCTCGTCGATCGAGCCGGAAGGCATCCGCTGGAGCAACGGCGCGTACCAGCACGCGGACGCGATCATCTGGGCGACCGGCTTCCGGCCCGAGCTGCGCCACCTCGCCCCGCTGAAGCTGCGCGAGAAGGCGGGCGGTGTCATCGTCGGGCAGGGAGCGTCGTGGCGCAACCAACGGGTGTTCTTCGCCGGGTACGGGCCCACGGCATCCACCATCGGTGCGAACCGGGCGGGTCGCACGATCGCGCGACAGGTCGTCGCGACGCTCAGCTCACTGCACAGCTGAGCTAGGCGTTCTGCCCGTCATCGTCCGTGCCGTCGAAGTACGGGAACTCGGTGTACCCGATGTTCCCGATCTCGGTGATCGAGACATTGAGTCGCACGAGCGTGTCGTCGGGCTTGGCCGCGTAGCAGTCGAAGGTCGACGCATGGTCGATGAACGCCGCCGCGTCCCAGCAGTCGACGTTGGCGTAGCCGCCCGAGATCTCGAGGCTCTGCTGAATCTGCGGTAGCCACTGCTGCTGCTCATCTCCGATCGACCCTGCCGACCGCTCCTGATCCAGAATCAGCCCGTTGCCGGTGCCATGGAGCCCAGGCGTCGCCGCCTCGGGCGCGGGCCCCTGGCCGTCCACTCGCTCGACGCTGAAATACACGTCGCCGCAATCGCAGAAGTCGACGTACAGCAGCAGCTGGGCGGTGGTCACGGTGTCGTTCGCCTCGCAGACGAACGATCCCCCGCGGTCGATCAACGCCGTCGAGCAGTCGGCCGGGAACGAGCCGTCGGGCATGAGGGCGTTGGTGAGCAGATCCTCCATGTCGCTCTGCGAGACAGGACCGCTCTCACCGAAGGTCCCCGCGTAGAAGTAGTTGTCGTCGATCTGCGCCGGAGTGTTCGCGGCGGACAGCGCGGACAAAGCCGACAGGGTCAGAGCGACGGCGCCCACGATCACAATGGAGCCCACGTACGCGACTTCAGGAGGCCATGCCTTGCCGCCCTGCTTGCGGATGTACCGGCCGCGCGCGATCAGGTATCCGAGCGGGGGAAAGAGGAGCATCCACAGGAGCGACGGCGGGACGTACCCGCGCCGGCGGAGCGCGCGCACATCGAGAACGGCGAAGAGCCAGGCCAGGCCGATGCCGAAGGGCACACCCACAAAACTGAGCGCGGGCACACCCGACGCGAGGAACGCCATCGTCGAGATCCCCGAGAGGCCGAGCGTCATGAACGGCAGGAACGCGAGCAGCCAAACACCCGGAGTCATTGCTGAGGGCACCGGAAGCGTGGCGAGGGTCTGCGCGAACTCACCGGGGTGTTGCACCGCGGGGTCGCGGCTCATCGGAACGTACGCGGACGCGAAGGTTTGCGGCTGGGGCGCGACCACAGGGGCCGGCTTCGGGCTGGTGTAGGTCGTCCAGTCCGCGCCCGACCACCAGCGGTACGCGCTCACGTCGGACGGATCGTCGTACCAGCCAGCCGGAGCCGCGGGCGCGATCGTGTCCGTCATGGCACTCCCCCCGCCGCGTTCGACCTCGTCAGCCTACGAATGCTCGGCTTCTGCCGCGCGCCCCCGTTCGGGGTCACGCGCGCTCGGTCAGGCTCAGTACGACGGGCCGACGACGCGCCGGCGCGCGATCAGGTACGCGATCGGCGGCAGCAGCGCCATCCATCCGATCGAGGGCGCAGGCTCGTAGCCGCGGGCGAGAAGCTCGCGGCGGTCCTGCTCGGCGAACACCCACGCGGGGATGAGCAGGGCGATCGCAACTACGGCACCGACGATGACGAGGGCCATCTGGTTCGAGGCGGCCCCTCCGGCGTAGGCGAGGGCGACGACCATGCCGACCGCGAGCGGGTAGACGAACGGGAACGCGAGCAGCAGCGACGACCAGCGGGTCTTCGCGGGGCTGACCCCACGCGGTGTGCGGCGCACTTCGGGCCCGGGCGGGGTCGCGGGATGCTGCGCGGGCTGCATCTGCGGCGCCGGCGTGGGCTGCATCACCGGCTGGGCGGCGGGCTCGGGCGCTTCCGGCTCCGGGTCGGCGAACAGCTGGATGGGCGCGCGGTCGTCGGTCGACGAGATCGCGGCGTGCGTGCCCTCGGTCCAGGTGTCGCCGTCCCACCAGCGGAACGCGGCCTCGGCCGCCGGGTCGGGATACCACCCGGGTGCGGGCGACAGCAGCAGCGATGTCGACACGAGGACTCCTAGCTGACCGGGGCGTAGAGGAACATCGCCATGAGAGCGGCCGCGGCCAGCACGACGATGCCGGCCAGGGCGAGCAGGTTGAGGACGAACACGAGCTCCGGCGGCCAGGCGTGCTTGCTCTCGCGGCGCACCGCCTTGCCGCGGGCGATGAAGTAGAAGAGCGGCGGTAGCAGCAGCATCCAGGCCACCCGCGGCGGGTGATAGCCGCGCTCACCGAGAGCGCGCGCGTCGAGTGCGGCGAACGCCCACATCAGCAGCAGCGATGCGACGCCGGCCACGATGCGCGGCACCTGGCCGGTGACGCCGGCCGTGCTCATCCCGACCGGCAGGGCGATGCTGACGGCGGTGACGATCAGTGGCGAGAAGGCGAGCAGCCAGATGCCGACCGTGTTCGGCGAGCCCAGGTCGTTCCAGTCGCGCACGTACGCCGGCGCAGCCCGGTTGAGACCCGGACCGCCGTGGCTGCTCGTCGTGGGGTTGTGGTGGCGCGGAACCTCGATGACCTCGGCGGCGGCGGAGTGCCAGTAGAGCTGATCGGAGACGGGTGTCTCGGGCGTCATGGGGACGGCACCGCCGGCGACCGGCGGCGCCGGGGCGACCTGGCCGGGCTGCGGAATCGTCGTCGGCGCGACGGTCACCGGGCCGGAGGCCGGTGCTGCTTCGGGTGCCGGTGTGACGTCGATGACGGCGGGCGCGACCTGCGCCGGCGCGATGTCGTCGAAGACCGGGGCATGGGTCGGCACGGGCTGATAGGCGTTGGACGGAGGTGCGGTGATCGGTGTCACGTTGGTCGGGATCTGCGCGACCGGAGCGGTCTCGAGCGGGGTGTCGGTCATCGGACGCACGTGATCCGTCCACGTCGCGCCGTCCCACCAGCGCCAGGCGCCGGCGCCCGCCGGATCGTGATACCAGCCCGCGGCCGGTTCCGTCATGAGTGTCGTTGACACCGTTCCCCCAAGATTCGTGTCTGCCAGGAAAGACTAAGAATTCTTGAAGGTGGGGCGCGCGCCCCCTTTCGGGGCCGGATGTCAACCCGTTCTGGGGGCTTGCGCGTCGTGTAGACATGGAGACCCTCGCAGAACTTCTCACCACCGGAGACGCCGGGAGCCTCGTGCTGGCGCTCGCTGCCTTCGCGATCGGCGGTCTGCTGGTCGCGATCGCCGTGCGGATCCGCCCCCGCCCGCGGCGCCGTATCGCCCGCTAGGCGACGATCGAGC
This sequence comes from Pseudolysinimonas sp., assembly GCA_039932215.1. Taxonomy (GTDB): domain Bacteria; phylum Actinomycetota; class Actinomycetes; order Actinomycetales; family Microbacteriaceae; genus JBDSKH01. Next base: position 11,655 of record JBDTQN010000008.1, read on the forward strand.
CGACCACCACGGCACCGACCAGAGCACCCACGGATGCCGCCAGCAGCCCCAGCACCAGGTTGGCCACCACGTTGCGGACCGCCGCGCCGGCTCTGCCCTCGAGCACGAGCTGAACGGTCTCGACCGTCCAGGTGCTGAACGTGGTGAGCCCGCCCGCGAACCCGCCGACCAGGATGTACTGCACCTCGTGTGCCGTGCCGCTCGTGGCGCCGATCAAGGCGCCGCCGATCAGCGAGCCGACGATGTTGACGATGAGCACCGCGCGGGTCAGCTTCGCGGCGCCGAGTCGCGCAGCGATCGCCCGCGTCACGCCGTACCGGGCGACCGCCCCGAGGGCTCCGGCGACGATCGCCACCACGACCACGAGCGCGGTCATTCGTCACTCGTGATCTGCGCGCCGCTGCTCGGGGCGCTGGCGAACCGGCCGAGCCGGAGGCCGAGTGCGGCGGCACCGAGACCACCGACGAGGCTGGCGGCGAGGTAGGCGAGGTCGAGGAGAGGAGCCTGCATCATCGAGACGAGCGACACCATCACGGCCGAGAACGTCGTGAACGATCCGAGCACCCCGGTTCCGAGACCGAAGCGCAGCCAGTCGGGCGCCTGCGGCCAGACGCGGGCGACCAGAGCGCCCAGCGCGAACGAGCCGACGATGTTGATCAGCAGCGTCGACACCGGGAAGTCGCTGGGCGCGTGCGGCAGCAGCGCGTCGATGCCGAGGCGCAGCCCGGTACCGATCAGCCCACCCACGAGCACGGCCAGCACGTTCACTTTTTCGCAGGCGCCTTGCGTGTGACGGCGGTCTTCGTCGCCCCGGTCGTCGCCGCGACGGGCGGCATCGGCTTGCGTGCCACGGGGCGCACGGGCTCGCCACGACGATCCTGGCCGGGAAGCGGGCGCGAGCGGCGGCCGTAGATCAGAGTCGACGAGTCGAGCAGCCACGGCACCAGCGCGATCACGACGCCATGCACGAGCGCCAGCTTGTGACGGATGCGCCGCGCGGTGTGGTTGTGCAGGAACGACTCCCACCAGTGACCCACGATGTAGTGCGGGGTGTAGACGGTGATCACCTCTGACCCGTGTGCGGCTCGATGGCCCTTGATGTACTTGATCAGCGGCATGCTGATGTCGCGGTAGGGCGATTCGAGCACGACCAGCGGCACCTTGATCTTCATCTCGGACCACTCCCGCTCGAGCAGGGCCGTCGCCTTGTCGTCGATGGAGACGTGGACGGCCTCGATGCTGTCGTGGCGCGCCGCGATCGCGTAGTCGAGGGCCTTGAGCACCGGCTTCTGCATGCGGCCGACCAGCACGATGGCGTGGTCGCCCTTGGAGCCGAACTTCTCGCGCGGGTCGACTTCGATCTCTTTGTCGACGTCGCGGTAGTAGCGATTCACCCCGAGCATCAGGAACCAGAGGATCGGCATCACCACGAAGACGATCCAGGCGCCGTGGGTGAACTTGGTCACCGTCACGATGATCAGCACCGCGGCGGTCATGACAGCGCCGATCGCATTGATCGTGAGGGCGCGGTAGATGGCGGGACGGTCGGCGTTCTCGGAGCGCAGCTCACGTCGCCAATGTCGGACCATGCCGGTCTGGCCGATCGTGAACGACGTGAACACCCCGATGATGTACAGCTGGATCAGCGCGGTCACGTCGGCTTGGAACACCACGAGGAGCACGGCGGCCGTGACGGCCAGCGCGATCACGCCGTTCGAGAAGATCAGGCGGTCGCCGCGGGTCGCCAGCGACTTGGGCGCGTACCGGTCGGTCGCGAGCACCGAACCGAGAAGTGGGAACCCGTTGAATGCCGTGTTCGCGGCGAGCAGCAGCACGGCCGCCGTCGCGGCCTGGATCACGAAGAACGGGATCGAGTTGTTGCCGAACGTGGTCGACGCTATCTGCGCGATGAGGCTGCGCTGCGGATCGTCGCCGTCGCCGCACCCGACGAAATCGATGAACTCGGTGCAGTCGATGTAGTGCACCTGGGCAAGCAGCGCGACGACGACGAGCCCGGAGAACAGCACGATCGCCACCGCGCCCATCGCCATGAGGGTCTTCTGCGCGTTCTGGATCTTGGGGCGCCGGAACGCCTGCACGCCGTTCGAGATCGCCTCGACACCGGTGAGGGCGGCGCACCCGCTGGCGAACGCGCGCAGCAGCAGCAGCACGAGAGCGGCATTGGCGAGGCTCTGGCCCTCTACCCGCAGGTCGGCGCTCTCGGCGATCGGCACGTCGCCAAACAGGGCGCGCACAAGATACGCGACGATCATCACCGCGATGCTGCCGATGAAGAGGTAGGTCGGCACGGCGAAGGCCCTGCTGGACTCGCGCACCCCGCGCAGGTTGATGGCCGCGAGGATCACGATGAACGCCACGGCGATCTCGACGCGGAACGGGTTCAGCATCGGCAGGGCGGAGATGATGTTGTCGACGCCCGACGCGACCGACACCGCAACCGTCATGACGTAGTCGACCAGCAGCGCCGCCGCGACGACCAGCCCCGCCTTCTCACCGATGTTCTTGCTGGCGACCTCGTAGTCGCCACCGCCCGAAGGGTAGGCCTTGATCAGTTGGCGGTACGAGAGAACGACGACCGTGAGAAGCACGACGACACCCAGGGCCACCCACGGGCCGGCTGCCAGCAACCCGAGCCCGCCGATGAGCAGGATCATCAGCAGCTCTTGCGGCGCGTAGGCGACGGACGACAGCGGGTCGCTCGCGAAGATCGGTAGAGCGAGATGCTTGGGGAGGAGTTGCCCCTCGAGCTTGTCAGACGGGAGCGGGTCGCCGATGAACCAGTGCTTCGCGGTGCGTTCGACGGGCGGGCGATCGTCACCCGCGTCGGCGGGTGGGTCTCCCTTCTTCGAGCTGCCCGATGGGGGCGATGCCTCGTCTGTCACGAGGGATGACTGTACTCCTCCGCCTGCGCCGGTCAACCTAGGATCGTGCGGGTGAGTGTAAAGCGTCGTCGGTGGTGGCTGTGGGGGATCGGAGCGCTCGTTGTCGCCGTGCTCGCGGTCGCCGCGGTCGTCGCAATCCCGATCCTCACGCACCGAGATCAGGGCCTCGCGAATCAGACGGTTCCCGAGGAGGAATGGCCGCTGAGCGCTGCCGCAACCGGGGATGACGGACGCGACCGCAGCATCCGGGTCACCGATGCCGACGGCGCCGAGCCCGACACCTCTGCCCTCGCACCAGGCGATCGGCTGATCGTCACCGGAAGCGGGTACGACCCGGATCGCGGCATCTACGTGGCGGTCTGCGCGATCCCCACCGACGCGTCGGTGAAGCCGGGACCGTGTCTCGGCGGCGTGCCGAGCGGCGGCGAGCAGGCCGGTGAGGAAGGGGCCGTGCAGTACGCCCCGAGCAACTGGATCAACGACGACTGGGCGTGGAAGCTGTTCGGCGCCCGCAGCTATGACGACCGCGCCGCGGGCACGTTCACCGCGTACCTCGAGATGCCGTCCGCCTCGGACGAGCATGTCGACTGTCGCGCGGTGGCCTGCGCCATCTACACGCGCAACGATCACACCGCTGCATCGGACCGGGTGCAAGACTTGTACATCCCGGTGGGCTTCGCCGAGTGAGCATCGTCGAACGTCTCCGCGCGGCGGGGTGCGTGTTCGCCGAAGAGGAGGCCGAGCTGCTGACGGCGGCGGCGGTCGACGCGGTCGAGCTGGAGGCGATGGTCGCGCGGCGCGTCGCAGGCGAGCCGCTGGAGGTGATCGTCGGCTGGGCGGAGTTCCGCGGACGCCGGGTCGCGGTCGAAGCGGGTGTGTTCGTGCCGCGGCGCCGGTCCGAGGTGCTGGTCGACCAGGCGCTCGCGCACGCAAACCCCGGAATGATCGTCGTCGAACTGTGCGCGGGCGTCGCGGCGGTGGCGGCTGCGCTCGCGCACGAGTCACCCGGCCTCGAGGTCTGGGCGGCCGAGCTCGACCCGGTCGCCGCCGGCGTCGCCCGCCGCAACCTCGATCCGGCCCGCGTCGTCGAAGGCGATCTGTACGCTCCGCTGCCGCCCTCACTGCGCGGCCGGGTCGGCATCCTGATCGCGAATGCGCCGTACGTCCCCACCGGCGAGATCGCCATGATGCCGCCCGAGGCGCGCGATCACGAACCCCGCGTCGCCCTCGACGGAGGCGCCGACGGGCTCGACGTGCAACGCCGCGTCGTCGCCGGCGCGCGCGACTGGCTGGCGCCGGGCGGCGTGCTGCTGATCGAGACCAGCGTGCGGCAGGCCCCGGCGACCGTCGCCCTCATGGCAGCCGTCGGCCTGTCGGCCCGCGCCGTGCACGACGACGAGGTCGACGGCACGGCAGCGGTCGGCCGCAGGCCCTAGCGACGCAGCGCCGCGATCACGTCACGCCGCACGTCGCGCAGCCCCGCGGTGAGCAGATCGACGACCTCCTGGGTGAGCACCCCCTGCGAGACCTCCATGCGCAGGTCGGCGCGCAATTCTGCCCGGAACTGCGACAGCGCCGACTCGGCCTCCTGCAGCCGGTTGCGCGACTGAACCCGCACGTCGGTCGCGTCGGAGGACATCGCGCGCCCGGTGGCCTGCGCATCGTCGCGGGCGTCGCGCGCGGCCGCGGCGAGGTCGGCGCGCAGGGTCTTCATCGCGTCGGTCACCGACGTGCGAACCTCGTCGGCCAGTCGGCGCACCGAGTCGGTGAGCTCGGACTCGATGCCGTCCAGGTCGCCCGCGCGCGCATCCAACTCGGCCCGCCCGGCGTCGGTGATCGCGTACACGGTCTTGCGGCCCTCGGCCTCTTTGGTCACGAGCCCTTCTTCTTCGAGCTTCGCGAGCCGCGGATAGATGGTTCCCGCGCTCGGAACGTAGGTGCCCCCGAAACGGTCGCTCAGCGCCTGGATCAGTTCGTATCCATGCATCGACCGTTCGGCGAGCAGGCTGAGCAGGTACAGCCGCAGGTGTCCGTGCGCGAAGACGGCTGGGCTCATGCCCGCACCGCCCGCAGCAGGCTGACGTCGCCGCCGACCGTGTTGACGCGCACGTCGGTCCAGCGCTTGTCGAGGTCGCCGAACTTGCCGGTGAAGCGTCCCTTGACGCCGGTGATGGCGTGGTCGCCGACCTGCAGCTTGCCGCCGACCGTGTTGAGTGTGTACGAGGCCGGGACGTCGGCTTCGAGCCGCACGGTGACCGCACCGCTGACCGTGTTGACCGTGATCTCGTCGGGGATGTCGACGGTGTCGAGCATCACCGAGCCGCTCACGCTGTCGCTCGAGAAGCGGTGCAGGGTGCCGGCCGCGGTGATGTCGCCGCTGACGCTGTGCGCGCTGATCTTGCCGTAGTGGTTGCGCACCGTGATCTCGCCGCTGACCGAGTTGAGCGACAGGTCGCCGCTGACGCTGTCGATGACCAGGTCGCCGCTGACGGTGCTGAGGCTCGCGTCTTCGTTCACGCCGCTGAGCAGGGCGCTGGCGCTGACCACGCCGAGCTTCACGCGGATGTCGCGCGGCACCATGACGCTGACGTCGGCGCGGGCGCGGCCGGTCCAGCTCTTGAACACGTCGATCCAGTTGTCCCAGCTGAGCTGGGGGTGGTCGATCTCGACGGTGTCGCCGTCGATGCTGACCTTGAGGTCTTTGCCGGTGACCGAGTGGATCTCGACGCGGACGCCGGGTTCGTCGTGAGCGACGATGTCGATCTGCCCTCCGATGAGTCCCACTTTGAGAAAGCGGGCGCTCTCGATGTCGATCGTCTTGGGGCCGTCGACGAGCCATTTCTCCTCGGCCATCACGGCCTCCTGTCTGCGTAGTCGCGATATATCGCGTGTTGGTGAGATTCACGATATATCGCGAGTCGCGCGCGCGCAAGTCGGCCGCCTCACAACTCAGGAGATTCGGGATGCTGCGGCGGCTTCTCCAGCCGCGGACGGCAAATCTCCTGAGTTGTGAGACAGGAGCCGCGGCCCGCTTGACCTTGACGTAACGTCAACCCGTACCGTCGAACACGAAAGGAAGGAGAGAGCCATGGACTGGAGCATCCAAGACATCGCACGACTCGCCGGCACCACCAGCCGCACGCTGCGTCACTACGACGACGTCGGTCTGGTGAAGCCGAGCCGCATCGGCGACAACGGGTACCGCTACTACGACAGCAACGCGCTCGTGAAGCTGCAGCGCGTGTTGCTGCTGCGCGAGCTCGGGCTCGACATCGCCGCGATCGCCGAGGTGCTGGCGGGCCAGCGCGACGACACGGTCGCCCTGCGCACGCACCTGGAATGGCTCTCTTCAGAGCAGGAGCGGATCGCGCGGCAACGGGCCAGCGTCGAACGCACCATCACCGAACTGGAAGGAGGGGAGAAACCGATGGCAGAGAAGATGTTCGACGGCTTCGACCACACGCAGTACAAGGACGAGGTCGAGCAGCGCTGGGGCAAGGAGTCGTACGCGACGAGCGACGCCTGGTGGCGTGCGAAGTCGCAGGGCGAGAAGGACGACTTCATGCTCGCGGCGGCCGAGTTGATCGAGGCGTGGAAGGCGGCGGCCGCGAGCGGCACGCAGCCCGACAGCGACGAGGCTCAGGCGTTGGCGCAACGTCAGTACGACTGGCTGAGCGGCATCCCCGGGACGCCGCGCGCGCCCGACAACCGCGCCTCGAAGGACTACTACACCGGCCTGGCCGAGATGTACGTCGCCGACGAGAGGTTCGCGAAGAACTACGGCAGCGACAACGAGGGCGCGACCTTCGTGCGCGACGCGATGCTCGCGTTCGCGGAACGCAACCTGTAGCGCACGTCAAGAGGCCCGCATCCGGAGCGTTGGATGCGGGCCTCTTGATCTGTATTCGGAGTCACCGAAGAATCGGGGCATTCGGTTCGCGGCGGTAGCCGTCGCGTGCGACGACCACCACGGTGGGTGCGATCATGCCGTCACCTCCTTCTCGGTCGTGGGGGTGGATGCCGTGGCCGGCCCGACAGGGACACTCAGCAGCGGAAGGGTGACATTGACCATCGGCCCGATCAGCAGGGCGAACGCGAGGGTTCCGACGCCGACCTGGCCGCCGAGGATCCAGCCGATGGTGAGCACGGTGACCTCGAGGCCGGTGCGCACGATCCAGATGCGCCAGCCGGTGCGCCGCACCAGGCCGGTCATGAGGCCATCGCGCGGGCCGGGCCCGAGGCGGGCGCCGATGTAGAGGCCGGTCGCAATGGCCAGCAGGGCGAGGCCGCCGGCGAAGACGAGCACCTGGATCCACGGGACGGTCTGCTGCGGGATGAGCCAGAGGCCGAGCTGCGCGCTCGGGCCGATGAGCAGCACGTTGAGCACGGTGCCGACGCCCGGCTTCTGACGGATGGGGATCCAGAGCAGCAGCACGGCGATGCCGATGAGGTTGGTCAAGAGGCCGAACGGGAGGCCGGTCTGCTTGGCGAGGCCCTGGGTGAGCACGTCCCACGGCGAGACGCCGATGCCGGCTCGCACCATGAGCGCGATCGCGATGCCGTAGAAGAACAGGCCGACGAGCAACTGGGTGATGCGACGCACCCACACCGGGCGGGAGGAGGCCAATTCGGACATGTGGATATCCAACGAGCAAATTGGACTTCTCACAAGATGCCAATTCGGGTAGGGTGGCCGTCGTGACTTCGCTCTCGGCTCGTGCCCTCGGCACGCTCATCCAGAATTGGCGCACCTCCGGCAACGGCCCCGCCTATGCGGCCCTGGCCGACCGCATCCGGCTGCTCGTGCTCGACGGCCGGTTGTCGCTCGGCACCCGCCTGCCCGCCGAGCGCGAACTCGCAGCGCACCTCGGCCTCAGTCGCACCACGGTGTCGGCGGCCTACGCCGACCTCCGCGAGTCCGGCTACCTCGACAGCATGCGCGGCTCGGGCAGCGTCGTGCGCCTCCCCTCGCGCGGAGCCGCCGCCCTTCCCGATCCGATCGGCGCACCCGACTTCCTCGACTTCAGCAAGGCGACCCTCCCCGCCGTGCCCGCGGTGGCCGCCGCCGCCGAACGCGCCGCGGCACTGCTCCCGAGCTTTCTCGGCGAGTCGGGGTTCGATCCGCTCGGGCTGCGCGTGCTGCGGCAGGCGCTGGCCGACCGCTACACCGCCCGTGGCCTCGCGACCGACGCCGACGAGGTCATGATCACGATCGGAGCCCAGCACGCAATCGGACTGCTCGCCCGCACGCTGCTGTCGCGGGGTGACCGTGCGCTCGTCGAGACGCCGAGCTACCCGCACGCGTTCGAGGCGCTGAAGTCGAGCGGTGCGCGGCTGGTACCCGTTCCGGTGACCACTGACGAGGGGTGGGACGAGCTCGCGCTCGAGCAGGCGTTCCAGCGCACCAGCCCCACGCTGGGGTACCTGATGCCCGACTATCACAACCCGACGGGTCGCTCGATGAGCGCCGAGTTGCGGGTGCGCACCCTCGACCTCGCGGCGAGGCAGGGCACGACGCTGGTGGTCGACGAGACCATGGGCGAGCTCGGGCTCGACGGGCAGGCAGCACGCGCCCCGTTCGCCGCGGCCGGTCGCGCGGTCACGATCGGTTCGGTCGGCAAGACCATCTGGGGCGGCCTGCGCCTGGGCTGGATCCGCGCCGACCGCGAACTGATCCAGCGCGCATCCCGTGCCCGGTTCGCGCTCGACCTGGGCACGCCGATCTTCGAGCAGCTCATCCTGCTCGAGCTGCTGCCCGAGTACGACCGCATCCTCGAAGACCGCAAGGCGTATCTGCGAGAGGGACGCGATCACCTGGTCGCGCGCCTCGCCCAGAGCCTGCCGCAGTGGAGTGTTCCGCACGTTGAAGGCGGGCTCACGGTGTGGGCGAATGTGGGGGCTCCGGTCAGCTCGCAACTGGCTCTGGCATCGCGCAATCACGGTCTCGTGATCGCGGCCGGGCCGCGCTTCGGCATCGACGGGGTGTTCGAGCGCTTCATCCGCATCCCGTTCAGCCACCCGGCCGACCTGATCGACCGCTGCGTCGATGCGCTCGCCGCCGCCTGGTCAGACGTGGCGCGCACCCCGATGCCGGTGGGCGACGAGGACCTCGCCGCGGTCGTCTAGGGGGTTCCTTTCATCCCACGGGAGTACGGTTCGCCCGCACACGCTTGGGATACTTGCACCTAGTGCACAGCGGCGTGCCATCGCTTCACCACCGAATCTGAACCGCTCCCGGGAGTACCGTGCACCTGCTGTCCGTCTTCAGCTTGCGCAACCGCGCGCTCATCGCCTTGCTGACCCTGGTCGTGGGCGGCTTCGGGGCGTTCGCGCTCACCACGCTCAAGCAAGACCTGTTCCCGTCGCTGAACATCCCGCAGCTGGTGATCATCACCACGTATCCGGGTGCGAGCCCCGATGTGGTCGAGACCGACGTCTCGACACCGATCGAGACGGCGATCCAGGGGGTGCCCGACCTCGAGGGCACCGTCGCCACGAGCACCTCCGGCGCGTCGACCGTGTCGGCCTCGTTCGCGTACGGCACCAACATCGCGACGGCCGAGCAGAAGGTGCAGCTCGCGATCAACCGGCTGACCTCGCTGCCGGCGGGCGCCGACGTCAACGTGCTCACCGGCTCGCTCGACGACTTCCCGGTGATCCAGATCGCGATCACCAGCGACCTCGACAGTGACGAGCTCTCGTCGCGTCTCGAGGCGTCGACGATCACCGACATCCAGCAGCTCGACGGCGTGCGCGAGGCGGCGCTGCTCGGCACGACCGGCAAACGCGTCACGATCACCCCCGACCTCACCGCGCTCGCCACGAACGGCTTCACCAGTCAGTCGATCCGCGACGCCCTGAAGAACAACGGGGTGCTGCTCGCCGCCGGCCAGATCACCGAAGACGGCGAGACGCTCACCGTGCAGGCCGGTCAGCGGCTGGCGTCGGCCGACGACATCGCCGCCCTTCCCCTGCTCGGCGGCAACGGGCCGACGGTGCTCCTCGACGGCACCGTGGTCGCGCCGACACGCTTCACGATCGGCGACCTGGCCGAGGTCGCCGTCGTCGACAACCCGATCACCGGCATCTCCCGGGTCAACGGCGAGCCCGCGCTGACGATCTCGGTCACCAAGACGCCCGACGGCAACACCGTCGACGTGTCGAAGCAGGTGCGGGATGCGATCCCGGATCTCGAGGCGGCGATCGGCGACGGCACCACGTTCACGATCGTCTTCGACCAGGCCCCCTACATCCAGCAGTCGATCGAGTCGCTGGCGACCGAGGGTCTGCTCGGCCTCGCGTTCGCCGTGCTCGTGATCTTGGTGTTCCTGCTTTCGATCCGTTCGACCCTGGTCACGGCGATCTCGATCCCGTTGTCGGTGCTCATCACGTTCCTCGCGATGCTGGCGACCGGGTATTCGCTGAACGTCATCACCCTCGGAGCGCTCACGATCGCGATCGGGCGCGTGGTCGATGACTCCATCGTCGTCATCGAGAACATCAAGCGGCACCTGGGCCTGGGCGAAGAGAAGCTGGATGCCATCAAGACGGGTGTGCGCGAGGTCGCCACCGCGGTCACCGCCTCCACCATCACGACCGTCGCGGTCTTCCTGCCGCTCGCCCTGGTCAGCGACATCACGGGTGAGCTCTTCCGCCCGTTCGCCCTCACCGTCACGATCGCTCTGGCGGCGTCTCTGTTCGTCGCGCTGACCATCGTGCCCGTGCTGGCGTATTGGTTCTTGCGCTCGCCGAAGCCCGAGGCGATCGAGAAGGCGAAGGCGCTCGCGACCGCGGGCGGCGACGAGCTCGACCGCCCCACCCTGCTGCAGCGTGGCTACCTTCCGGTGATCCGGTGGACCCTGAAGTTCCCCGCGATCACGCTCGTCCTCGCGCTGGTGGTGCTCGCCGGCAGCGGATTCCTCGCCACCACCCTCAAGACCAACTTCATCGGCTCGAGCGGGCAGAACACGCTCAGCGTCACCCAGACGCTGCCGGCTGGCACGAGTCTCGACGCCACCGACGACGCCGCGACGACCGTCGAAGACAAGCTGCGCGGCATCGACGGCATCGATGTGGTGCAGCTGTCGATCGGGTCGAGCGGCAACTCGTTCCGCGCGTTCTTCGGGGGCGGCGCGAGCGTCACCTACTCGGTCACGACCGATCCCGACGGCGATCAAGACGCCATCCAGCAGGATGTGCGCGACATGATCGACGGGCTCGACCCTGACCAGGTCGGCGAAGTCTCGCTGGCATCCGGCGGGTCGGCCTTCTCATCGAGCGACATCGAGGTGCAGATCGAGGCGCCCAGCGCCGATGCGCTGTCGCAGGCCTCCGACGACGTGCTCGCCGCGGTGAAAGATCTCGATGTCACCGCCCAGGCCGAGAGCGACCTGGCGGTCGTGCAGCCGTACATCGCCATCGTGGTCGACCGGGATGCCGCGGCGGCAGCAGGGTTGAGCGAGATCGCGGTCGGCGGCATCGTGACCGACGCGATGCTGCCCGCGTCCGTCGGGTCCGTCGTCATCGACGAGAAGACACTGAGCATCTACATCACGAACCCCGACGCCCCGCTCACCGAGCAGGAGCTGCAGGACTTCGTGATCCCGACCGCGAACGGGCTCGTCGCGCTGTCGACCCTCGCGACGGTGGAGCAGGTCGACGGCCCCTCGAGCATCACGACCGTCCGCGGCATCCGCAGCGCGACCGTCACCGTCACCCCGAACGGCGACGACGTGCGCACCGCGGCGGCGGCCGTCGCGGCCGCCGTCGCCGCGCTCGACCTGCCCGATGGAGCCAGCGCGACGC
>JBDTQN010000009.1:0-22968 GCA_039932215.1 Pseudolysinimonas sp.
CGCGGAAGCCGTACAGCCGCTGCGATCCCGAGCCGGCCGCGCCGCGAACCGTGGGTTCGACGAGTTGCGTGCGAGCCCAGTAGTCGAGCTGACGGTAGCTGATGCCCGCGGCACGAGCCGCGATCGCGCCGCGGTACCCCGCGGTGTCGTCGAGGTCGGGCATGCCGTCGGTGAAGAGCAGCCCGAGGTCGTAACGAGAGTCCTCGTTACTGACACGCCGTTCGGCGGGCAGATCGCTCATGACACGCTCCTCTTAACCTTCAACCTGAGGTTGAAGCCACAACGCGAAGTGTTGCATCCTGGTGTGGTCTCACGGTACCCGTGCCTGCGCACCTGCACCATCACATCCGGGCGTGTCGGAATCTAAAGCCGCCCGAGCGCCGAGCGGATGAGGCTCGACCGAACCACCTCGAGCTGTCCCGCGATCTCTCGGGCCATCTCGACGGCCTTCGCACGGCTCGACGCGTCTTTGCGGCGCGCAACCGGGATCAGCGCGCTCTCGATCAACCCGAGTTCACGTTCCGCCGAGGCCCGGAAACCCCGCAGGTGCCGGGGCTCGATTCCCGAGCGCTGCAGTTCGACGAGGGCACGCAGCACGGTGAGGGTGTCCTCAGAGAAGTGATCGGCCGGCACGATCAGCGATGCGCTGACGGCGTCGTTGAGCAACATCGGTGTCGCGCCCGCCTCTTTGATCAGTTCGTCACGGTTCAGCCGACGGTCGCTGGCGAGCATCGACGGGGCGGAAACGGTCGCACCGCCCGGCAGAACCGGCTCGCGTCCGGCATCGAGGTCGTCGAGGTAGCCGCGGATGACCTTCAGCGGCAGGTAGTAGTCGCGCTGCATCGAAAGCACGAAGCGCAGCCGCTCGAGATCGGCGGGCGAGAACTTGCGGTACCCCGACTCGGTGCGCGACGGGGTGATGAGCTGCCGCTCTTCAAGAAAGCGGAGCTTCGACGGTGACAGATCGGGGAACTCGGGGCTCAGCCGCGCGAGCACCTGCCCGATGCTCAGCAGCTGGGCCGCAGAGTGCCCGGATGGAGAGTGCCCAGAGGCAGAGTGCTGTGGGGAAGTACCCGGCAGCCTCGCCGGTTGTGCTGCGCCCGCCATCAACGACTCTGGGCGGCGAGATCGTGACGCGATGCGTAGAACGTGAGGCGGAACTTGCCGACCTGCACCTCTGCGCCATCGGACAGCAGGGCGGATTCGATGCGGACGCCGTCGAAGTAGGTACCGTTCATCGACCCGAGGTCGCGCACCTGGAAGGCGGTGCCGACGCGGACGAACTCCGCGTGGCGACGAGAGACGGTGACGTCGTCGAGGAAGATGTCGGCGTCAGGGTGCCGACCGGCCACGGTGAGGTCGCCGTCGAGCAGGAAACGCGCCCCGATGTTGGGGCCGCGACGAACGATCAGCAGTGCCGAGGCGGACGGCAGCGCCGCAATCGACTCGAGCTCTTCGGGCGATATCCCGGCCTCCATGGCCGCGAGTTGAGCGACGAAGTCGTCGGTGAAGTGCGCCGTCGTATCTCCCGACGCGAAACCCGTACCCGTTGTTTCAGGCACAGAGCGTGCGTCGTCGGTGGCGGGCTCGTCCCCGGCGTCGACCATCGTCAGTCCTCCCTCAGGTTGTCCAGGCTATCGGATGAGACGGCGACCGCATCCCTCGGAATTCGGATCAGACGCCCGGCTTCGAGCGCGTACAGGATGCCGGCCCACCAGTACAGGAAGACGCCCCACAGCGCGGCGGCCCAGCCGATCGGATCGGTCACCTCGCCGATCGCCGGGAACGCCGCGCCGAGCACGAGAAGCGGCATCGCCGTGAGCAACGCGAACGTGCCCATCTTTCCGAGATGGTGCACGGGCAGCGGTCCGTAGCCGAAGTTCGCGAGGATCACCCCGAGGATCAGCAGCAGCAGATCGCGCGCCAGGATGACGCCGGTCAGCCACCACGGGATGAACCCGGTCCATGCCAGGCCGATCAGCGTGGAGAAGATGAAGAGCCGGTCGGCGGCCGGATCGAGCAGCTGCCCGACGCGGGTGACCTGGTCGAAGTGCCGCGCGACGAACCCGTCGACGAAGTCGGTGAGGCTCGATCCGACCAGCACGACGAGCGCCCAGATGTACTGGCCGTTGACCAGCAAGACGAGGAAGACCGGGATCAGCAGCAGCCGGAAGAAGCTGAGCAGGTTCGGAATCGTCACGATCCTGTCGCTTACTTTCGGCACCCGCGGCCTCCTTCCGTCGCCCGAGTCTAGGCCACCTCAAATAGGCTGTCGCGCATGTCTCCGCTGCTCATCGTGATCCTCCTCGCCGCGGCCGTCTGCGCGTTCTGCTGGGTCGCCTCGCTCATCACGCACGACAACTCGTGGGTCGATCGGCTCTGGTCGATCGTGCCGGTGGCGTACGCCTGGGCGTTCGCGATCGCGGCCGGGTTGACCGACGTGCGACTGGATGTGATGGCCGCCCTGGTGACGCTCTGGGGCGCACGCCTGACCTTCAACTTCGCTCGCAAGGGCGGATACTCCGGCCACGAGGACTACCGCTGGCCGGTGCTGCGCGCCCGGATGTCGCGCACGCAGTTCGCGATCTTCAACCTGCTCTTCATCGTCGTGTACCAGAACGCGATCCTGGTGCTGATCACACTCCCGGCACTGACCGCGTACGAGAACCGCACTCCGTTCGGGGTGCTCGACGGGCTGCTCACGGTGCTGTTCCTGGTGCTGCTCGCGGGCGAGACGATCGCCGATCAGCAGCAGTGGCGGTTCTACCAGCGCAGAGCGTCCGGCGCGACCTCGGACCGCTTCCTGCAGCACGGCCTGTTCTCCGTCTCGCGGCACCCGAACTTCTTCTTCGAGCAGGCGCAGTGGTGGGTACTGTTCCTGTTCGGTGCGGTCGCGGCCGGGTCGCTGCTGCAGTGGACGGTGCTCGGCGCCGTGCTGCTCAGCCTGCTGTTCGTCGGGTCGACCCGGTTCACCGAGAGCATCACGAGGTCGAAGTATCCGGAGTACGCCGACTACCAGGCGCGGGTCTCAGCCGTCATCCCGTGGTTCCCGCGGCGTGCCCGATCCGAAGTGACGGCGTAGCGGCATAGCCTGACGACATGTCGTGCATCCGGTTCAATACCCCGGCCCAGCGCGCGCAGCTCGCGGCGATGGCGCCGAGCATGCTCACGCCCGAGGAGGCAGCCAGGCTGCACCCCGCTCCCCCGGTGACGGCGAGCAAGATCCACCGGCTCCGGGTTCTGGCTGACAGCCCGAACGCGAAGATCCGCGAGAGCGTGGCGAGCAGCTACCACGCTCCGGTCGATCTGTACGAGCGTCTCGCACGCGACTCCGACGAGGGTGTCCGTGCGTGCCTGGCCCGCAACGAGGCGACCCCGTGCGACGTGCTGCGCGAACTGGCGCGGGATTCGTCAGAGGTAGTGCGCGGCTTCGTCGCGGTCAACTTCTACGTCCCCGAAGACGTGATGCTCGAACTCGCCGCAGACCCCAGCCCGGTGGTGCGCTCGCTGGTGGAATGGAAGTCCGGGTTAGCCCTGGCTGAGCGCGACGGCGATCTCGTCGTCCAGGGCGGCTAGCGTCGCGCGAAGGCCCGGCCAGGTGCGCGCGACACCGGGATGCAGCGGCAGCCGCGCGACGTCGGCGAACGGCACCCAGGCCAGCTCCGAGCTCTCGGCATCGCCCATGACGGGCTCGAAGAGTCGGGATGCCTTCGCCAGCACGGTCGTGTAGCTCCAGTACCCGACGTCGAAGACTTCGGCGCCGAGCACGGTGACCGCCTCGGGCGGTACCCCCGCCTCTTCGTCGGCTTCTCGGATCGCGGCCTGCTCGGGGGTCTCGTCGGACTTGCGCGCCCCACCGGGAAGACCCCAGGTGCCGCCGAAGTGGCTCCACTCGACGCGCAGCTGCAACAGCACACCTGCGGTGGGGTGGGCCAGCAGAAGTCCTGCCGCGCCGTATCGACCCCAGTAGCGACCCTCCGGGCCATCGACCCACGCATCCTCGGGACCGTGCGGCCGTCGCGCCGAGGAGTCGTGGGAGGCGCGCATATCCCCAGCCTAGAACCGCCGCGGCCGGTGCGTCGGCCGCGCTCCGTAGGGTGGACAGCATGGTCTATGGCATCGTCCCCCCGTACCTGCTCACGCGTATCGCCCGGCTGGATGAGCCGCGCTTCCATGACGCTGCGGTGGCGGCAGCGGCCACTCTCGCCCACGACGGGCCGCGCCGTTCGGCTCGCCTGACCCTGACCATCGATGACGACCACAACCTCGTCGCCGAGCTCGGCCCTGCGCCGAACCGCACGATCAGCGACGCCGCCCACACCGAGACGCTGCCGGGGAGGCGCGTGCGCGGTGAGGGCGACGAGCCGAGCGGAGATGCGGCCGCCGATGAGGCGTACGACGGACTCGGTGCGACGTTCGCGCTGTTCGACGAGGTCTTCGGCCGCGACTCGATCGACGACCGCGGCCTGCCGCTCGATGCGACCGTGCACTACGGGCGCCAGTACGACAACGCCTTCTGGAATGGCAAACGCATGGTGTTCGGCGATGGCGACGGCGAGATCTTCGGGAGGTTCACCGCGTCGCTCACCGTCGTCGGTCACGAGCTCGCCCACGGGGTCACGCAGTATCTCGCCGGCCTGGTCTACCGGGACCAGTCGGGCGCCCTCAACGAGTCGATGAGCGACGTGTTCGGCGCCCTGGTCGAGCAGTATGCGCTCGGTCAGGATGCTGCAGACGCGGGCTGGTTGATCGGTGCCGGCCTCTTCACCGATCAGGTCGAGGGTCAAGCGCTGCGCTCGATGAAGGCGCCGGGCACCGCCTACGACGACGACGTGCTCGGCAAAGATCCGCAGCCCGCACACTTCGACGACTACATCGAGACCGAAGACGACGATGGCGGGGTCCATCTCAATTCAGGAATCCCTAACCGGGCGTTCTACCTCGTCGCGACCGCCCTCGAGGGTCCGGCGTGGGAGCGCGCCGGACGCATCTGGTACGACACCCTCGGCTCCGGGCTGGCGCCGACGACCGACTTCGCCGGCTTCGCGGCCGCCACCGCCGCATCCGCTATCGCGCGGTACGGTGAGGACTCGCCCGAAGTCGCTGCGGTGCGCACCGGGTGGGCCGAGGTGGGAGTGTCAGAGGATGGCGCAGCAGCCTGACGAACGCGTCGCGATCGAGGTCGTGCGTTCTGGCGGATTCGCCGGTATCAGCCGGCGGTGGCGTGTGGAGCCCGCCCGCGACGACGCCGAATGGACGGCCCTGATCGACGCGTGCCCGTGGGGGTACTCCGGCAGCGACACCACGTCGCGCGACCGCTACGTCTGGCGCATCGAGGTGCGGGTGCGGCGTCGCACCCGTCGCGCGTCGGTGCCCGATCGCGACCTCGACGGCCCGTGGCAACAGCTTGTCGACCGGGTTCAGGCGGTTGCCGACCAGGACGCAGATGGCTGACGGACGCGTGGACAGCTGGATCTGGGCGATCCGGCTCGCCAAGACCCGCTCGGCCGCGACCGCGCTCTGCAAGGCCGGGCACGTGCGCATCAACGGCGACCGCGCGAAGCCGGCTCAGACGGTGAAGATCGGCGACGAGGTGCGGGTGTTCCTGCCGGGCACCGGCGAACGCATCGTCGAGGTGCGGGCGATCCTCGCGAAGCGTGTCAGCGCGACCCTGGCCGCTCCCGCGTTCGAGGACCGGACCCCGCCACCGCTCCCCCGCGAGGAACGCGTCTATGTCGCCGCGCGGGATCCCGGTGCCGGCCGGCCGACGAAGCGCGACCGGCGCGACATCGAGAAGCTGCGCGGCTACTGACTACTTGGCGACGTTCACTTGGCGACGTTGACCAGGCCGTTGAAGCCCTCGGGCACGACGACCAGGTTTCCGGCGGCGGCGAGCTCTTTCAGCGTGTCGAGGTAGCGCTGCTGCAGGATCGCCGGCGTCAGCGACGCGGCCAGAATCGCGTTCGCGTCGGCCTCGGCCTGCGCCTGAACGACCTTCTGCTGGGCGGACACTTTCGCCGCCTCGAGCTTGGCCTGCTCGGTCTGCACGTTGATCTGCGCTTCCTGCGCGGCCGCGTAGGCACCGGTCACCTGCTCGCCGTAGCGGATCTCTTGCAGGGCGACGTCTTCGACGATGATGCCGTCGTCTTTCCAGCGCGCCTCGAGCGCAGTGAGGATCGCCTCTTGCACCGCGTTGCGGTCGGTGAGCATGTCGATGGTCGAGAACCGGCCCGGTACCGAGCGCACCACCGAGCGGATGTCGTTGAAGATCAGCCGCGTCTTCAGGTTGTCTTCGTTGTAGTACGCGCTGTAGATGTCACTCACCGCGGTCGGATCGATGGAATAGCGGATCGCGATGTCGATGTTCGCGGTGACGCCCTCGGCATCCTGCACCGTGATCTGCGGGCCGTCGGGCGCGCCACCGATGTTGTCGCCCTGGCCGGGCTCCTGCTCGCTGACGAAGACGGCACGCTGGTTGCGCACGTCGAAGGTCACCACGTCGACCCAGGGCGCCTTCGGGTGCAGGCCGCTCTGCTCCTCGGTGCCGACGATGTTGCCGGTCCAGTCGCGCAGCACGTTGGCCTGGCCGACGTCCTGCCGGAAGAACGAGCTGAACAGGGTGAACACGATCGCCAGGAAGAACAGGGCGGCGGCGGCCCAGCGCGCGGCGCGCGAGATGTTGACGTTGGTGCCGCGGCGGAAGGCGCTGCCGTTGGGCGTGTTGCCCGACGCGACCACGCGCGCCTTCGCGTTGGACGCTGCGACGATGAGCGCGATGATGCCGATGAAGGCGAAGATGATGGCGAGGATGAACACGCGATCACTGTAGTGCTAGGCGGCGGAGGACGCCTTGTCGCCGATGCCGTTCTCGATCGCGGCGATGATCGCCGGATCGTCGGGCTGGGTCGAAGGGCGGAACCGCGACACCGTGCCGTCGGGGGCGATGACGTACTTCTCGAAGTTCCACTTCACCTTGCCCGCCTTGCCGTCGGCGTCTTTCACCTGGGTCAGCTCGGCGTAGAGCGGGTGCTTGTTCTTGCCGTTGACCTTGACCTTGTCCATCAGCGGGAACGTGACGCCGTAGGTCATCGAGCAGAAGTCGGAGATCTCTTCGTTGCTGCCCGGCTCCTGGCCCATGAACTGGTTGCAGGGAAAGCCGAGCACCGTGAAGCCCTGGTCTTCGTACTGCTTCTGCAGTTTTTCGAGCTTCTCGTACTGCGGGGTCAGCCCGCATCGGGAGGCGACGTTCACCACCAGCACGGTCTTGTCGGCGTACTCCGCGAGAGAGGTCTCTGCCCCGTCGATCGTGGTGAGTGATATGTCACGAATCCCCATACCGCGAGCCTAGGACCCCAGGATGGGAGCGCGCTGGAGGATCCGGTCATACACGGCGAGATATTGCTCGACCATCCGATCCACGCCGAAGCGGCGCTCCGCGGTGGCGCGCACGAGGTCGCGGTCGAGGGTCGCGGCGTTCGCGACGGCGGCGACCGCGGCATCCTGATCGGTCACAGCGAAACCGGTCACGCCCTCATCGATGACCTCGGCCATCGAACCGCGCCGGTAGGCGACCACGGGCGTGCCGCAGGCCATCGCCTCGACGACCGAGAGGCCGAACGGCTCGGCGAACGCGATCGGGTGCAGCAGCACGGCCGCACCTCCGAGCAGGCGCGAGCGCTCGTCGGGGCCGACCGAACCGAGATACCGGATGTCGTCGCCGAGGGCGGGTTCGACCTGCGTCGCGAAGTACCCGGCGTCGTGAATCGGACCGCAGATGTCGAGCGTGCGTCCGGTGCGACGTGCGATGGCGATCGCCTCGGCGGTGCCCTTGTCGGGGTGGATGCGTCCGAACACGACCAGTCCGTCGCCGCCCTCACCCGGCGCGAATTCGGCGATGTCGATGCCGTGATGGATCGTCGCCACGTACTCGAGGTCGGGCGAGCGATCGGCGTCAGAGATCGAGACGAAGGCGGAGTGCCCCGCCCGATAGGCGGGCACGATCATGGGGCCCGAGAACCCGTGCACGGTCGTCACCATCGGCGCGCGCCACGCCCCGCCGAGCGCAAGCGGCAGCCAGTCGAGCTGGTTGTGGATCAGGTCGAACTCCCCCGATCGTTCGAGGGCGTGGCCGACGTGCAGCGCCTCGCTGATGCGGCCGTCGACGGTCGGGTCGTCGCCGTAGCCGGCCGGCAGCACCGCGTCGAGGGTTGCGGCGGTGACCGAGTCGCCCGTGGCGAACAGGGTGACGTCGACGCCGCGCGCCACCAGCCCCTCGGTCAGCAGGCTCGTCACCCGCTCCCACGGCCCGTAGCCCCGCGGCGGTGTGCGCCAGGCCACCGGCGCCAGCATCGCGAGCTTCATTCGGTGGGCGGCACCATCGCGTCGAGCAGCTCGGCGATGTCGACGGAGGCGGCGCGCACGCGCTGATCGCCCACGCCGTAGGGCAGCCACAGCCGGCCGTCGTGTGCGACGCCGCCGCACGAGTACACGACGTTGGGCACGTAGCCCTCGCGCCGGTCGCCGAGTGGCTCAAGCAGGGGCGCGGTCAGGGACGCGAGGACCCGAGTCGGGTCGTCGATGTCGAGCAGCAGCGCGCCGATCGCGTACCGCCGCATCGGCCCCACACCGTGGGTGATGACGAGCCAGCCCCGGTCGGTCTCGATCGGCGAGCCGCAGTTGCCGAGCTGCACGACCTCCCACAGTTCGCGGGGGGTGTGCAGAATCTTCACGTGGGCCCAGGCGAGCCCGTCGCTCGACCGCGCGATCGAGATGTTCTCGCCGTCGGTGCGGGTGAGCGCCCACTGGACACCGCCGATGGAACGCGGGAAGAACGCGATTCCCTTGTTGACCGCGGCGTTGCCCACCATCCGATGCGTGGTGAACGTGACCAGATCGGGCGAGCACAGCAGGCGCGGGGCGATCGAACGGCCGTCGTAGGCGGTGTAGCTGGCCCGGTACTCGACCGTGCCGTCATCGCCTGTGAACACGACGAACCGCGCGTCCTCGATCCCGTTCGACTCACCCGCGGTGACCGGGAGGAGAACGCGCTGGCTGAGCCGCGTCGCGGGGTCGAACACCGCGGAGTATGCCGACCAGGCGAGGGTGCGCAGCAGCTCGAGATCGAGGTGCGCGTCCGGACGGCGAGTGAGTTCGGCCGGCGCCGCCGCGATCGCCGTCTCGATGTCAGAACTCACGAACTCTTTCGGCAGCGCGCGCACGACGGCGCTCGACAGCTGGTTCAGCCGCCCCTCGGTTTCGAGCGCGCGGCGGAAGTGGGTGCGTGACCAGACGCCGTCGCCGATCGCTGCCTGCGCCAGCGGCTTGGCGCGGTCGCCGAAACGCCAACTGTCGCCGGGCCCGATGATCGCCGACGCGAAACCGATCGACGAGACATGCCCCTCGCCGATGGAACGCAGTGCGACCGCGAGACGCAGTTCGCCGGCTTCGAGCCCGGTCTGGTCGGGGTGGGCGAACGCGCTCGGATTGCACAGCGCCGCGGCCTCGACCGCGTGTTCGGCGGTGAATGCCGCGCCCAGCACCACGCTGAAGCCCGCGTCCATGCGCGGCGGGACGGCGGTGCGGAACGCGACCGTCTCAGCGTGCCTGGTGAGGTCGGCTTCGAGATCAGGATGCCGTGGCCCGAAGTCCTGCAGAATCTGTTCCGCTTCGGCGGCGATCCGCTCGTCGGGCAGATCCAGGATGCGGCGCACGATGGCGCCGGCACGTGACGGTTTCGGGGTGATGCCTTCACCCGGCAGGAACAGGCGTGCGACCACCCGGCTCGGGTCGGGAAGCAGTTCCACGCCGAGATCGTGCAGGCGCGGGGTCACCGCAAATCCCCCGTGATCCCCAGCTCGCGCGCACGCTGGAACGTGCTCAACGCGGCGAGCGTCGACTCGGCACCCTGGTTCTCGTTGCGTCCGCCGGCCTCGAGGCCGTCGTACCCGGCGCCCGTCCCGGGGTCGACCATCTCGAGCCCGATGTCGTTGACGCCGTCGAACCACTCGCGTGCCATGCGGACCCCGCGGTACCAGCGCGGCTCACGGGTGAGTCTGTACGCCCGCGCGCAGGCGCCTGCTGCAACCCAAGGGCGGCATGGTATCGATGACCGTGCGTGGATTCCCGTACGCGATTTGCTTCCCGCGCGTCTCGGAGCCGAGCAGGAATGCGAGAAACCCGAGCGCGCGGTCGACGAGGTCACGGTCGCCGGTGGCGTGACCGGCGGCGAGGAGCGCCTCCGCGAGGGTGGCGTTCGCGTAGCGCAGGCGCGGTTCTGGCCAGTTCCAGCCGTCGACGGCGGTGGTCGGCAGCAGGGCGAGCCCGGTGTCGAGCACCCGTCGCGCTGCCGCGCTGGTGGGGTTCGCGTGCAGCAGGTCGGCGGCGCCGATCACGGCGAACGCGGCTGTGCGCACGTCGGCGGGCAGCTGCTTGCTGGCGCGAGCAAAGACCCGGCTGGCGCGCACACGCGTGCCGGGTGCGGAGGCGTGGCGCACGCCGAACCCGAGCGCGCCCACGGCGCGGCCCCACCAGTCCCCCATCGCCGGCACGTCGGTCCAGGTTCCGTCGGCGCTCATCCGGTTGTGTGCGGAACCATCGGCCCCGACCGCATCTTCGACGAAACGCAGGTAGGTCTCGGTGAGCTGGACGAGCACGGGCGACGGTCGCGGCTCGGCGACGGCGACGGCGAATGCCCGTGCGACGTCGTCGAGGCAGTAGCCGTGTTCGCGCCGGGGCTCGGATCGCAGCGCGTGTTCGTAGATGCCACGGCCGTCGCTGAGGTCGGCGAGGTGCTGGTAGTTGAGCACACCACGGCTCGCGAGCCCGATCATGCGCTGCGCACCGTGCGCTGGGCGACGAGTTCCCGCGCGAGTTCGCGGTAGCGCTCGGCGACGACCGACCAGGGTGTGTCGGCGCTGCGGACGGTGCGACGGCGGGCCGCCATGGCATCCGGACTCTCGATCACGCGCCGGACGGCGCGCGCGATCGCTTCGGGAGACTCGTGCTCGACGACCGAGCCGACGCCGTCGGCGAGCAGTTCCCGCGCGTGGGGGAAGTCGGTCGCGACAACGGGCTTGCCGGCGGCGACGGCTTCGACCAGCACCCCGGACGTGACCTGGATGCGCGAGTCGTACGGCAGCAGCACCACGTCGGCGCCGGCGACGCGCTCGGCGAGCCCGGCGCGGTCGAGGTACCGGTCGTCGAAGGTCACGCGATCGGCGACCCCGAGTTCGGCGGCGAGGGCGCGCAGGCTGTCGCGGTAGGTCTCGCCGGAGTGGGCGATGACCTTCGGATGCGTCTCACCCAGCACCAGGTAGCGCAGCGGGGGCACCAGGTCGTCGAGCTGTGCGAGCGCGCGGATTCCCCACTCAATGCCTTTGCCTGGTCCGATGAGGCCCCAGGTGAGCATGGTGCGGTGGTCCGTGTGTACGGGAGCGGCGACGCCGTCCCAGTTCGGGACCCCGTGCGGGATGACGGTGACGCGATCCATGTCGATCCGATAGCTCGAGGCGAGGAGCGCCCGCGCGGTCTCGGTCATGACGACGACGCGGGTGGCCAGGGCGGCGACCCGCTCGAGCACCTCACGCTGATGGTCGGTCGGGGTGTCGAGCACCGTATGCAGCACGACGATCGACGGAACGGTCAACGCCGCGAGCACGTCGAGCACGTCGTCGCCGTCGGGACCCCCATAGATGCCGTATTCGTGCTGGACGATCGCGACATCGGCGGAATCCAGCGCGCGGGCGGCCAGGTCAGCCGACCCCCGGCCGACACCCCACTCGGTCGCGACCTCGGTGCGCGCATCGACACGCACCGGTCGGCTCACGTCGAGCTCATCGACGAGCCGGACGATGTGCGCGCGGTCCGAGCC
This sequence comes from Pseudolysinimonas sp., assembly GCA_039932215.1. GTDB lineage: Bacteria > Actinomycetota > Actinomycetes > Actinomycetales > Microbacteriaceae > JBDSKH01. The sequence continues at coordinate 11,870 of JBDTQN010000009.1, forward strand.
TTCACCCGTGACGGCCGCAGCGAGCGACTCGGCGAAGGTCGCGATGCCGCATCTCGTCGGAGGGAAGGTGCTGAGGAAGCTGAAATCGGCCACGGGGCCTGCTCTCGTTCGCCCGGGGCAATCGGCCCCGGCTTGCGAGACGTCTGCCGGTCGGCACCCCTCGTGGAATCGCGCGTCATTGACGCCATCCGGTCCCGCGTCTGAACAACCTCGCGGGGTGCCCCCAGCGTACGGGGTTAGCCTGGGAGCATGGTCAGCGAGTTCACCCACGAGCCCGACGCTCACCGGTACACGATGCAGGTCGATGGCGATCTGGTCTCGGTCGCCGAGTACCTCGATCACGGTGCGGGCATGGTCTTCAACCACACGGTCACGCTCCCGAAGTTCCGCGGCAAGGGCTACGCCGATCAGCTGGTGGCCTACGCGATGGATGACGTCGAAGCGCGGGGCGCGGGTCCGGTCAGTCCCACCTGCTGGTACGTCGCGGAGTGGTTCGACCGGCACCCCGAGCGCGCAGCTCTTCGAGCCTCCTAGACACCGATGCCCTTAGCGATCGAGGACTACGCGCTGATCGGCGACTGCCACACCGGCGCGCTCGTCGGCACCGACGGCAGCATCGACTGGTTGTGCCTGCCCCGGTTCGATTCGGCTTCGACGTTCGGCGCCCTTCTCGGCGATGACGAGCACGGACACTGGCGGCTGGCCCCGTCTGGGGTTGCCCGCTGCACATCGCGCGCTTATGAGACCGACACCTTCGTTCTAGTGACCCGGTGGGAGACCGAGACCGGCGTCGTCGAGGTGGTCGATCTGATGCCGCACGGCGACCGTCGCGCCGACCTGGTGCGCCGGGTACGCGGGATCAGCGGGACGGTTCGCATGGAGCAGGTGCTGCGCATCCGTTTCGACTACGCCGATGCGGTGCCGTGGATCCGGCAGGTACCGGACGCCGAGGGTCACCCCGGTCTGCTCGCCGTCGCCGGGCCCGACGCGGTGATCGTGCGCGGCCCGCGGTTCGCGGCCGACGGGATGGCGCACCGCGCGGTGTTCGAGGTCGCCGAGGGCGATGTCGTCGACACGGTGATGACCTGGTTCCCGTCTCACCGCGTCCCGCCCGAACCAATCGAAGTGGGCGACCGCATCGACGAGACGATCGCGTGGTGGCGCACCTGGGCCGAGAGCTGCACCGACCTCGGCCGCTACGACCCCGAGGTGCGACGCTCGCTGCTGGTGCTGCGCGCGCTCACCCACGAAGACACTGGCGGTGTGGTGGCCGCGGCGACCACGAGCCTCCCCGAGCAAGACGGCGGCGTGCGCAACTGGGACTACCGGTACGTCTGGCTGCGTGACGCCGCGCTCACCCTGAAGGCGCTGATGGAGCACGGCTTCCAGGCCGAGGCGACCGAGTGGCGCGGCTGGCTGTTGCGCGCGATCGCGGGTGACCCGGCCGACGTGCAGATCATGTACGGACTCGGGGGCGAGCGACGCCTGCCCGAGTCGGAGCTGAATTCGCTGCCCGGCTACCGAGGCGCGTCGCCGGTGCGCATCGGCAATGCCGCCTACCTGCAGTTCCAGGGCGACGTGTTCGGCGAGATCATGCTCGCGCTCGAGAAGGCGCGTTCGATCGGCATCGCCGAAGACAGCTTCTCGTGGTCGTTGCAACTCGCCCTGCTCGACTTCGTCGAGCACAACCTCGACCGCCAAGACAACGGGATCTGGGAGATCCGTGGCGAGCTGCGCCACTTCACGCACTCGCGCGCGATGCTCTGGGCGGCGTTCGACTGCGGCATCCGCGCCGTCAACGAGCATGGGCTGGCCGGGCCGGTCGAGCGCTGGGTCGAACTGCGCGACACCCTGCGCGGCGAGATCGACCGGCAGGGCTTCGACACCGAGCGCAACACGTTCGTGCAGTACTACGGCACGACCGAGGTCGACGCCTCACTGCTGCAGATGTCGCAGATCGGGTTCATCGCCGCCGACGATCCGCGCATGCTCGGCACAGTCGCCGCTCTCGAGCACGATCTGCTGCACGATGGACTGCTGCTGCGCTACCGCACCGAGACCGCCGTCGACGGACTTCCGACCGGCGAACACCCGTTCTTGGCGTGCTCGTTCTGGCTGGCCCACCAGTACGCGGCGTCGGGTCGCATCGACGACGCGACGGCGCTGCTCGACCGGCTGGTGTCGTTCTGCAACGACGTCGGACTGCTGAGCGAGGAGTACGACGTGGCGGGGGCGCGCCAGATGGGCAACACCCCGCAGGCGCTGTCCCACCTCGCCCTGGTCGGCGCCGCCGGTGCGCTCGTCGCCGCTACCGCGTAGTCGCCCGCTGGGCGGTGTCAGCGAGGCCGTAGTCTGAAGATTCGCAGCTCTCGCCCGGCGGTGCGCTCGTAGCCGCGATAGCCGGGCCAATTGCGTTCGAGCTTGACCCAGGTGGCCTCGCGCTCGGCCGACGGCACCAAGGCCGCGCGCACCTCGACGCGACGTCCGCGCACCGTGACCGCGGCATCCGGATGCTGCAGCAGGTTCACGGTCCAGGCCGGGTGGCTGTCGCGGGCGAAGTTGCTGCCCGTGACGAGCATCTCGCTCCCATCCGGGCAGTACATGAGCTCGGTCTCGCGCGGGAGTCCGGACTTCGCCCCGGTCGTGTGCAGCACGAGCGACGGCACTCCGAGGCCGCTCAGCGGCATGCTGCCGCGTGACAGCACCCGCCAGATCCGTTCGAGCGGCGGCATGATCGTCGGCCCGACGCGCCGGAACAGCGCGGTGCGCGAAACCCACGCGACGGCGGGGCGGAATGCGTGGGGCAGTGGCACGTGTTGATCTAAGCATTGTGAAGAACATCGGATTTCTCTCGTTCGGCCACTGGCAAGACGTCGCGGGCTCGCAGGTGCGCACCGGCCAAGACGCCCTCCTGCAGACCATCGACCTCGCCGTCGCGGCGGAGGAGGTGGGTGTGTCGGGCGCGTATGTGCGCGTGCACCACTTCGCGCGGCAGCTCGCATCGCCGTTCCCCCTGCTGGCAGCGATGGCCGCGCGCACCTCGACGATCGAGCTCGGCACCGCCGTGATCGACATGTGCTACGAGAACCCGCTGTACATGGCGGAGGAGGCGGCTATCGCCGACCTCATCAGCGATGGCCGGTTGCAGCTCGGAATCAGTCGCGGCTCACCCGAGCCCGCGCTGAACGGTGCGGCTGCGTTCGGGTATGTGCCGAATGAGGGTGAGACCGACGCCGACATGGCGCGTGGGCACACCGAACTGTTCCGCGCCGCGATCGGCGGGGCCGCCCTCGTGCGCGGCAACCCGCAGATGGGTGCGCCGGGCGCGCTGGCCGTTCAGCCGCAGTCGCCGGGGCTCGGCGACCGCATCTGGTGGGGCGCCGGCACACGGGCGACCGCGGTGTGGACGGCCGAGCAGGGCATGAACCTGATGAGCTCGACCCTGCTGACCGAAGACACCGGTGTTCCGTTCGACGAGCTGCAGGCCGAGCAGATCGCGATGTTCCGGGCGACGTGGAAAGAGTCCGGTCACGAACGCACGCCGCGCGTCTCGGTCAGCCGCAGCATCCTGCCGCTGATCGACGACGAGAGCCGTCACTACTTCGGGCTGCGCGCGCAGGCAGACGCGACCGACCAGGTCGGCTACATCGGCGCGGATCTGGCGCGTTTCGGGCGCAGCTTCATCGGTGAGCCCGACGTGATCGCGGCCGAGCTGGCTCAGGATGCCGCGGTCGCCGCGGCGGACACGGTGCTGGTGACGGTGCCCAATCAGCTCGGCGTCGACTTCAACGCACGGCTGCTCGAGTCGATCGTGAAAGACATCGTGCCGGCGCTCGGCTAGCTGGGAAGGACTCCGGCGGCGCGGGCGGGTTCGGCGTAGGCGGCCGCGAGGGTCGCGACGGTGTCGTGCGCGTTCAGCCCGCTCGGGTTGGGTACCACCCAGAGCTCGACGCCCTCGAGCTCTTCATCCTGGCGGCCGGATGCCGCCTTCGGTCGGTCGAACGCGGTGCGGTAGGCGGTGATGCCGACGACGGCGGCGACCCGCGGCTTCCAGGAACGGAGGTTCGCGCGCATGCGCTCGGCACCGGCCCGCAGCTCATCGCGGGTCAGTTCGTCGGCCCGGGCGGTCGCTCGTGCGACCAGGTTCGAGATCCCGAGGCCGGCGGCGATGAAGCGCGCGCGATCTGCGTCGTCGAAACCGGCGGCGAAGTCGGGTGCAGGTGAGAGGATGCCGGCCGCGGCGAGCGCCGGATAGAACCGATTGCCAGGATGCGCGAACGGCGTGTTCGTGGCGGCGGTCCAGAGGCCGGGGTTGATGCCCACGAACAGCAGCTTCAGCCCTGGTCCGACGAGATCGGGAATGGTCTGGTTGCGGTAGGACTCGAGTTCTGCGCGGGTGAACCGTGCCATCAGCGCAGATGCTCGGCGAAGAACGCCTCGATGCGCTGCCAGGCGTCGGCGGCGGCCTCGGGGTTGGGGCCGGCGCCGAGGATGCGCTTGGTCAGCAGCCGCACCACCGCCGGGCCGCTCTCGGCGTCGTTCAGGAACGAGTGCCCCGCGGTCGGGTACTCCTTCACGTCGTGCGGCACCCCGAGCCGGTCGAGCGCGGCGTCGAGCTTCGCGGCGGCGCCGGTGAGCGAGTGATCGCGGCCCCCGTAGCTGCCGACGATGGGGCACGCCCCACGCAGGTCGTCGTCGAGGTCGCGCGGAAGCATCCCGTAATTGGCCGACGCCGCCTCGAATTCATGGCCTGACGCGGCGGCGAGGGCGAAACCTCCGCCCATGCAGAAGCCGAGCACGCCCACCCGGCCGGTGCTGTCATCCCGAGCAGCCAGCGCAGAGCGGGCGGTGTCGATGTCGACGAATGCCCGGCCCTCGCCCGAGCGCAACGCCCGGAAGGTCGCAGTCAGGCAGCGCCGCGGGCCCCCGTCGGTGAACAGATCGGGCATCAGCGCCAGATAGCCGGCGGATGCCATGCGGGCAACCTGGCGCCGCATCACCTCGTTCACGCCGTACGCCTCGTGCACCATCACCACGCCCGGCCACGGACCGGTACCGTCGGGCACCCCCAGCACACCGCGCAGACCGGGGCTGCCATCGGGCGCATCGGGCAGGGTGATGTCGCGGAGCGTGGGCATGCGCTCAGTATGCGGCCGGTGCTGTCACACCTGACCGCCGAAGTAGACCTCGACCTCGTGGATCTGGCCGTCTCGAACCGTCTGCGCCTCGCAGTTGCGGTAACGCTCGCCGTTCTCGAGCTCGTACTCGTAGCGCAGCAGCACGAGGTCGTCGTCGGCCTCGATCACCTGCAGCAGGCGGTGGTCGGTGAAGTGCCCGACCGACGGGAAGCACTTCTCGAACCACTCGGCGCGGTCGATGTGGGCATCCTGCGGACTCGTGAAATGAAAGTCGTCGGCGGCCAGGCTCTCGGCCAGCTCCCGGTCTTGCGTCTGGAAGGCGGTCATGAACTGGTGGACGATGTCGGAGTTGGACATCTCTCCACGGTAAGTGCTATTTCGTGGGTGCGGGAGGGGTTGCGGGCGTGCTCGCCGCCGTTGTCGTCGATCGGCGGCGCGGCTTCGGGTCGGACTCGGCGTTCGCGAACGCCTCACCGGCGGCCGACCCCATCGCCCGCCCGTTGATCAGCTCGGCGATGTCGACGCCGACGAGGTCTTTGATGATCTGGCGGCTGGTCGCGAGCTGACCGGCGACGTTCTGGCCGATCTGGTCGGTGCCGTTGCCGTCGGTCGAGATAACCGTCATGTTCGAGATCGCAGACAGCGGCTCAGACGCTGCCCGCACGATCTCGGGCAGCTGGGTGATGATCTGCTGGCGCAGCAGCTCGGCGGCCTTCTCGGCGAGTGCCTCAGCCTGTGCGCGCGACGACTCGGCCTCGGCGTTACCGCGTGCGCGGATCGACTCCGCCTCGGCCTCACCTTCGGCACGCAGCGCCTCGGCGGCCGCGATGCGGCGATTCTTCTCGGCGATACCCTCGGCCTCGATGGCTTCGGCCGCGGACCGGCGAGCGTCACGGTCGGCGTTGGCGGTGGCGATCGCAGATGCGGCCTCGGCCTCTGCCTTCTTCTGGATCGCGTATGCCTCGGCATCCGCCTGAGCCCGGATCTCGGCGTCGAGCTCTTGCTTGCGCAAGCCCACGCGCTTGCCTGCGGTCAGCTCTTGCTGGGCGACGACCTCCTGCTGCGCGATCGCCTCGGCGAGCGGGGCGGCCGCAGCGGCTTCGGCACGGGCCTTGTCGGTCTCCTTCTGGATCTCGGCGTTGCGCAGGTCGAGCGCGCGCTGCGACTCGGCGACGGCCTGATCGGCGGCGATACGCGCCTCCTCAGATGCCTGTCGCGAAACCGATTCCGCGATCTCGGCGACCTGCTTCACGCGAGCGGCCTCGGCACGCCCCAGGTCTTTGATGTAGCCGTTGTCGTCGTCGATCTCTTTGATCTGCAGAGTGTCGATCTGCAGGCCCTGCACGTCGAGCGACTCACCGACGGCCTCGAGCACCTGGCCCTGCAGCGCCGAACGGTTGGTGATGATCTCGGTGACGGTCAGCTGACCGACGATCGACCGGATCGAACCGCTCAGCACCTCCTCGGTGCTGGACTCGATCTGATCTTGCTGGTTGAGGAATCGCTGTGCGGCGGCGCGCACCATGGGCTCGGAACCGCCCACCTTCACGACCGCGACCGCGTTCACGCGGATCGTGATCGCATCCTTGGTCTGCGCCGTCGCCTGCACGTTGAGCTGCCTGCTGCGCAGCGAGAGCTTGAAGTACGCCTCGATGATCGGCTTGACGAACACCCGCGAGCCGAAGACGACCCGCTGGCCGGCATCGCCGTCGACGACGTCGGGCTCGCCGCGGCGCCGGCGACGCTGACGCGAGGTGACGATGATCGCCTCGTCGGGCTTTGCGACCTTGATGCCCCGCAGAATCACGATCAGAACGATCAGGAGAATGACGACGACGACACCGATCAGGATGACGTTGGTCACGATGTCGGCGAAAGGCAGCGGGATCATGCTCCCCAGTATGTCAACTGGCCCGTCGGCTGAGATGCTCGCCGAAGAACGTGTAGATCGAGGTCGATCACGGCACGTCTCTCCACATCGTCGCGATGACGCCGTCGCCGACGCCCGCGAACGTGCCCGTCTTCGCATAACCGAGCCGCTCATACCGGTGATCGTTTGCCGGGTTGGTCGACTCGAGGTGGGTGGGCAGCCCCTGCCGGTCGAACTGTGCGAGGTCGTCACGCACCAGCTGCTGCGCAATGCCACGGCCGCGGTGACCCGGATGCGTGGCCAGGATGCTCAGGTACGCGTGCGGTTGTGCAGGGCGTGCCGCTTCGAACCGGTCCCAGAGCGCCAGCATGGCCTCCTGGGCGACGGGGTCGAGATTCTCAGAGACGACCCGACCGAGCCGGTCGACCTGTTCCTCGGTCATCTCGTCCTCCCCCGGCGGGATCCACACTGCGACCGCCGCATCGTCATCGGCAAGGTGCACCGCGCCCAGCGGGATGGCACCCTCCGCAAACAGGCGCCAGAACGGGATGTGGTGGTCGGTTGAACCGTCGCTCCGCGCCAGCGCTGCTCCCCACACCGGGTCTGCCGCGAAGGCGAGCGCGATCGTCTCGGTGACCAGTCCGACGTCGGCAGGAGTCGCAGTGCGCATGACTATGTCTACTGCGTCGGGCCGCGCTCTGCTTAGCCGACTCATAGAGAGCCCCCAGCCGTTCCTGTGTCGCGCCATGACGTCCGCATAAGCCGCGCGGGCGGAATGGGGTCATGCAGAAGCGACGCCGCAACCTCATCATCGGCTCGGCCCTCGCGGTCGCCCTGACTCTCGGTGGCGGAGGCGCCTGGGCATTAGACCGGTTCGTGGTCGAGCACGTCGAGATCACCGATGTCGACTCGTACGAAGCGCAGCAGACCGGATCGACGACCTCGTCAGACGGGACCGCCGATATCTCGGTTCAGCAGTACTCGACCGGCAGCGGGTCGAGCACCGTCACCTATTACGTGGCCGATGTCACGCTCAGCGACGCGACCGTGCTGCGGTCAGCCTTCGCGCAGAACATGTTCGGCGAGAACATCATTGAGAACACCTCCGCGATCGCCGCCGACAACGATGCGGTGTTCGCGATCAACGGCGACTACTACGGCTTCCGCGACAGCGGCATCGTGATTCGCAACGGCGTGGTCTACCGCGACGCCGGGGCACGCGAGGGACTCGCCTTTTACTCCGACGGCTCCGTCGACGTCTACGACGAGACGCAGACCACTGCCGCAGAACTCGTCGCCGCCGGCGTCTGGAACACACTCAGCTTCGGCCCGGCGCTCGTCGAGCCTGACGAGACCGGGGACGGCGCGGTCGTCGACGGCATCGCCCAGGTCGAGGTCGACACCAACATCGGCAACCACTCGATCCAAGGCGACCAGCCCCGCACGATCGTCGGCGTCATCGACGAGAACCACCTGCTGTTCGTTGTCATCGACGGCCGCGACCCCGGCTACAGCGCGGGCATGACGATGACCGAGGCCGCAGAGCTGATGGTCTCGCTCGGTGCGACCACCGCGTACAACCTCGACGGCGGCGGCTCGTCGACCATGTACTACGACGGCGAGGTCGTGAACCAGCCGTCGAACGGCGGCGAACGCGGCACCTCCGACATCCTCTACATCGCCACATCGGCGGTCGCCTCGTGATCACCCTCATCCCCGCCTACCAGCCCGACAGTCGACTCGTCGCCCTGATCCGGATGCTGCGGGCAGCCGATCCGCAGATGCGGGTCCTGGTCGTCGATGACGGCAGCGGCGCCGCATACGCCTCGATCTTCGACGGAGCCGTCGCCGCCGGTGCCGAGGTGCTCGGCTACGAGATCAACCGCGGCAAGGGCGTCGCCCTCCGCACCGGCCTGTTGCACGTCATCGAACGCCACCCGACGGAGTCGGTCGTGTGCGCCGACAGCGACGGGCAGCATCGGGTGACCGACATCCTGCGGGTCGCCGACCGGCTGCGCAGCTCCGACGCAGCGGTCGTGCTCGGGGGACGGCGGTTCGCCGGGGAGGTTCCCGCGCGCAGCCGCTTCGGCAACGCGGTGTCGCGGCGGACGTTCCAGCTGGCGACCGGGATCGCCGTGTACGACACCCAGACCGGGCTGCGCGGGTATCCGGCGGAACAGTTGCCGTGGCTGACGAGCATCAAGGGCGACCGGTTCGAGTTCGAACTCAATGCGCTCGTCGCTGCCGCCGAGACGGACCGGCGCATCGACGAGATCGAGATCGAGACCGTCTACCTCGAGCACAACGCGTCGTCGCACTTTCGCCCCGTCGTCGACTCCGTTCGCGTGATGGCACCGCTGGGCAAGTACGTCGCCGCGTCGCTCGGGTCGTTCGTGCTCGACACCGTCGTGCTGCAGGTGCTCTTCATCGTGAGCGGCTCACTGTTCTGGTCGGTCGTCGGCGCTCGGATGGTCAGCGCGACCGCGAACTTCACCCTGAACCGTCGTCTGGTTTTCCGCGCACGCGGAGACCTTCGGCGCTCGATCCTGCGCTACGGCGCGCTCGCCCTCACCCTCCTCGCCTCGAACTATGTGTGGCTGCACGCTCTCACCGACTTCGGTGTGCCCTTGCTGCCCGCGAAGGTCGCGACCGAACTGGTGCTGTATGTGATCGGGTTCCAGGTGCAACGGGGATACGTCTTCGCGCGCGGCGCCCGCGAGCAGCGGCTCGCCGCACGGGCGACGCGATTAGTCTGAACGGATGCCGTTCTCTCGCGAAGTCGTCCGCCACCCGATGTCCGTCCGCCGCGCCCGCGTCGCCGCGGTCCGGCAGATCGTGCCCTCGATCGTGCGAGTCACCCTCGAGGGGCCCGAGCTCGCCGGTTTCGCGTCTCTCGGTCCGGCCGATCACGTGAAGGTGTTCTTCCCCGACCCGGCCACGGGCGAACTCCTCCTGCCCGACCTGCGTCCCGAGGGACTCAGCCGTCCGGCCACGGCGGGCACGATCATCTCGCGCGACTACACGCCGCTCGGCGTGCACGTCGCCGCTGACGGAACCCCCACCCTCGACCTCGACTTCGTGCTGCACGGCGACGACGGTCCCGCATCGGCCTGGGCGGCTCAGGCTGCGGTCGGCCACGAGCTCGGCATCGGCGGGCCACGCGGGTCGCGACTCGCCCCGACCGATCTGGGTCGCCTCCTGATCATCGCCGACGAGACGGCGCTGCCCGCGACCCGGCGGTGGCTCGGGCTCGTCCCGGCCGCCGTACCGGTGACGGCGCTGTTCGATGTCGCAGACGACAGTGTCGTGGGCTACTTCGAAGGGGGCGACGCGCGAGTCGATGCCGAGTGGCTGTTCCGCGACGAGGGCGCCGGCCAGCTCGACGAGGCCCTGCGTTCGCTGGGTGCGATCGACGACGAGACGTTCGTGTTCATGGCCGGCGAGGCGACGACGTTGGCCCCGTTGAGGCGCTACCTGCGGCGCGAACTTGGCCTTCCGGCCGAGCAGGTCGCTGCCAGCGGCTATTGGAAACGCGGCATCGTCAATCTCGACCACCATGCCCCTCTCGACTCGAGCGACCCGGACTGAGCGAGCCTGACCGCGGCATCCAGCCCTTCGCGAGAGGATGACCGGGTGCCATCCGAGTTCGTCGAAAAGCCCGAGATCTACATCAGCGTCGATGTCGAGACGGCGGGCCCGACGCCGCACGAGTACTCGATGATCTCGATCGGCGCCTGCCTGGTCGACGATCCCGCGAGCGGCTTCTACGCTGAGCTCAAGCCGACGACCGACAACGTGGTCGAATCGGCGCTGGCGGTCAGCGGCCTCTCGATGGAGAAGCTGTCTGAAGAAGGACTCACTCCGAAAGATGCGATGCGCCAGTTCGAGGACTGGATCGAGCTGGTGACGCCCGAGGGCAACGCCCCGATCATGGTCGCGTTCAATGCCGTCTTCGATTGGATGTTCGTCGACACGTACTTCCACCGCTTCCTTGGGCGCAACCCGTTCGGGCACTCGGCGCTCGACATGAAGGCCTATTACATGGGGATGGCGGGCGGAACCTGGGCGGGAACGAGCATGCGAGTTCTGTC
>JBDTQN010000010.1:0-22867 GCA_039932215.1 Pseudolysinimonas sp.
CGAGTGGCGAACCTGCCAGAGCGGGAACCATTTGGAGGAAGGGGAGTCCGTCAACTGAGCAAAGGCTACGACGCCTTGCTTCAGGGCATAGACCTCGACATCGAAGAGTTGACGGTTGACGATGTAGTCGAATTCCATTTGGCAGGTTCGTCCAAGACCCTCTCTTCGGCGATGCGCAGGTTCGAGACGGAAGCCCGCCAGATTGCGAGCGTCGAACTAGATTCCCCCGAGAAACTCGAGCCGCTATTGCTTGAAGCCGAAACCCTCGAGTTCCTGCTCTCGGATGTGGCTCGCCAGCTCCGCGCAACCCACTCGCGAAAGCGGTACGAACGATTTCGGAAGAATACTGCGACGACGCTAAGGCTCGGTGGTCTCGCGTTGGGTGGATGGTTGGGGTTCAGTCTCACTCAAAGCCCTGTGGGCGCGGCGTTTGCGGGCCTGCTCCAGGAAGTACTCCTCCCGAGCATCCGAGAAAAGCTGACCAATGCGGTTCTTGCCGCACGATTCCAACCCGCGCTGGCGACGATGTGGAGGCTACGTCGGGAAGTCCGAGCTGGCGAGCGCGGATAGGGCTTCGTCAGCCAAACTAGCTGAAGGGTCCAGCCAATGGACGTTGGGAAAGCGCCTGAAAAAGGACATCTGGCGCCGTGAGTAGCGATAGATCGCCTTCTCGAGTTCACGCACCAAGTCGGCCTCTGTTGGAATGTCACCCATTACGTGGAGAGCTAAGTACCGATACTCAAGCCCCAATTGATGGAGGCGTTCTATCGGCACGCCGTCCGCAAGCGCTTCCTCAACCTCGCCGATCATTCCCGCCTCAATTCGCGCCATCAATCGCTCGTGGATCCGCGACCGCAAGACGTCGGGCGGGTGCGTCACTCCGAGCAAAGTCGCGTTGTAGGACGGTTCAAGTCGATGAGAATCAGCGTATGAAACGCCCGCCCTGGCTTGCTCGATCGCGCGAACAAGCCGAGGCCGGTTGTGGCGGTCGATGTGATCCATAGCCGACGGATCCAACGATTCGAGTAGGGAAACAACTTCCGATGTGGGCGCACTCTCAAGACGCGATCTCAAGGCGATGTCGGGTTCGACCTCTGTGAGCAGGTAGCCGCGTACAAGCGCGTCTAGGTATAGGGCGGTTCCTCCGACAACAAGTGGGACCTTTCCCTCAGAATCAAGGCGGTCGATGGTTTGCTTTGCACGCACAAGCCAATCGTTGAGGGAGAACCTATCGACGATGTCGACAATGTCAATGAGGTGGTGAGGGATGCCACGGGCTTCAAGCGGCGTCACCTTTCCTGCACTTAGATCGAAGCCGCGAAAGACCTGACGAGAGTCTGCTGATATCACCTCTCCGCCCAATTCGCGTGCCAATTCCACGCCAAGCGCGCTCTTGCCCGACGCGTTCGTACCGAGGACAACGATCAGTTTCGGCAGCGCGCCGTTTGCTAGGTCCAATCGGGCGCCGCGAACTTCAAATCCACATCGATACGCGGCCCTTCGACCACCATCTCTTCGACACCCGGCCCAAGCTGGACCCATACTGCGGAAACAACAGCGGAAACGGAGAGAATGTAGTTCGGACTGGACGGATATATGCCATCGCCGGAAAGCTCCGTTTCCAGTTCCGGCCCGAAGCTCAACCAAGCCTGGCCATCTCGGACCGATCCGGTACCCAACAAGACCCAATCGCTTTCGCGCTCACCCGAGGGCGATTCGACTGCAAAGGACTCAAGTCCTTCTCGGCGGACCGCAACGAATTCCTCTAGCACGGGGCAATCGTACCTTTGTGAGCGGGCCGATCGACTCGGACGATCGCCTGCCCGGTGCGCGTTTTGGCTATAGACGGCTACAAAACTCGCGGTCTGGAGAGAGCGCTACGATACAGCGAAAGTGCGAGTTGAAATATTTTCGGGTCCCAGACAGAAACCCTCTCATCGTGCGAAGGATTGCGTCTCGGGCGACGAACAGCGAACGTCGGGGGAACACTGCCGAGCACCAGGTGGAACCCACGGAGCGCCAATCGGTAGTCCGAGCAGACGGAACCATAGGGTCTGTGCATTCACGTACCACCACGTTTGGAGGGCTCCATGCCTACTCTTCAATGCGAGTTGAGGTCGTTTACTCGCCCGAGCCGCTCGACACCGCAGAACGTCTCGATCACAGAGAAGATGCTTCTGGACTGTGCGGCCAAGGTCGGCATGCCGACGATCGCCTCTCATCCGGCACGACGTCGACCGCTCGCCGAGATGCAATGGCGTACCGGCCTTGTCGCGGCCAACCTAAGGCCGACAGTCTCGGGGCGTCACTGGACGCGAACGGATGCGTACATCAATCTCGACCCGTCTGAGAAGTCTGCGGTCAGCTACTTCCTCGGTATGACCCAGGCTGCCCTCACCACCCGACATGTGCTCGGCTACCCGTATCTCGTGCACGTCGACCTGCTGCTCCAACATCAGGGAACCCCTCTGTCGGGACGGCGCCCCGATTTCGTTGCGGCTAACCCCAGTTCGGTTCCCGGTGCTGCGTACAGCGCGGTCGTGGAGGCGAAGGGCCGCAGCAATGGCTTTGACGAGGGCCCGCTTGACCGTGCGAAGCGACAAGTCGCGACTACGCCCGCAATTCGTGGCCTCGCGCCGGTCGAACGTGTCGCGTCGGTCGCGTATTTCGACGACAGCGACCACTGGGCATCCGTTCTGAAGGATCCCGACGGAGACGGGGAGGACCTCAAGTTTGGTCTCGAGACTTTCCTCTTGCTCTACTACCGCGCCATCATCGAGGCCGGTCGAGAGAGCGAGACCTGGGGCCGTGCGGGTGGGCAGTATCGGTTTGAGCTTCCAGGCTTTCCACTCGTATTTGAACTCCCCGAGTTGCTCGTGGACGCCTACGACGCGTCGGCAGAAATCTCCTCAACTCAAGAACGCGATGCGGAGGCACCGATCCTCTCCACCTACTACGAAATCGCCGCTACGAGCAAGGACCCTGGTGACCTTGTATCGAGCCGCTTCGGTGATGGTGCCAACGCAGCGACTCTTGTCGAGCTGTTCGAACTTCACAACGAACAGGTCGAGGAACAGTAGTCAACGTCCCGGCGCGGACCGGCACTCCCAAGTGTCGGCGCCTGACGGAAGTGGCAACACAGAACCGCTCACCTTGCCCGGCGGGTCACCTGGACAGATCGAACTCCTTGAGAAAGTCGGCAACACGGTCCTCTATGCGTTCAGCACACTCGACGACACCCCCGGCGAGGGTCTCCCCGTCTACGACCAGACCCTGTTCGCGCTCGACCTGAACGGTACCCACATCTCCGTTCCCATCAATGGAATCGATGGGAACCCGCTCGCGGTCGACAAGATCATCCCCATTCCCGGAACCAGTACCGCCCTGGTGCACGCGCGCAGCGGCGACCTCTACACGCTTGACATCGCCACACCTGGCGTGGCCCCACCCTGGTGGCGAGCTACTCAGAACTCATCGCACTCGCCCCAGATGGGATACACGCGTCTGTCAAGGATGCGTTCGGCCCCGTGATCTACAACCTCGCGGACGGGAGTGAATCACGGATCGATCCTTCACCAATGCGCGGCAGCCAAGCGGCCCCATTCATTGCTGACCCCGTACCGTTCAGCGGCGGCTGGATCGAACGCGTCGCGCTCCCCAACGCAGATCAGACCTCATTCGAAACCTTCGTCGCTGTCGACGACGGAACAGCTGCGGAAGTGCTGCTCCAGGCAGGCGACCTAGGCGCAGTGCTCGACTTCTGGCTCACCGCCAACGAGCAATACCTCGTTGCCGAGATCGCACCCACCGGTAACTTCTTTGAGAGCAGCGACGGCTACGCCACAGGGGCCCGACCACGGGACGTCGAGACGGTCGTCGTCGATATGGCGACCAAGGAGGTGGTTTCCACCTGGATCGGCTCCCATCCACGCTGGTGAGATCCCCGTCTCACGCTGGATCGGAGTTCCCCTTTGAGCCCTCTGTCGGCGGCCGCGTCGGTAGCGTGATCGGCGTGGAGTCTGACATGCGCGATCCGATGTACGACGCCACCTATGTGCGCGCCCTCTTCAACCGCATGTCCCGGTCGTACGAACGGATGAACATCATTATGTCGTTCGGCTTCTCGAGTCGGTGGCGGGTCGAACTGATGCGCCTCATCGAGAAGCCGGCCGACGTGCGCGACGTGATCGACCTCATGTCGGGTATGGGAGAGACGTGGGGTCAGGTGAGGAGGCGGTTTGCCCGCGCGACGATCAGCGCGCTCGACTTCTCGCCCGAGATGACTCGGCACTCACAGCAGAAGAACGACCGCCAGTTCGGCGGAGCCGTCGACATCCGGTGCGAGGACGTGCTCGATTCCACGCTCGAGAGCGCCTCATTCGATGCGGTAGTTTGCGCTTACGGATTGAAGACGTTCGACGAGCGGCAGTCGCGGCGTCTCGGCGACGAGTTGGTGCGCATCCTGCGTCCCGGCGGCCGCTTCGCGTTCATCGAGGTGACCCTTCCCCCGAATCCTGTGCTGCGCCGGCTGTATGACCTGTACCTCAGCATCGTGGTGCCGCTGGCGGGCACGCTGCTGCTGTCCGACCCGAGCGAGTACCGGATGCTCTACCGCTACGTCCGCGCATACGGTCGCGGCGAGCGCACAGCGGCCGGGTTCGATCATCCGATGCTGACGGTGACGCGCCGATCGCACTTCTTCGGCTGTGCGACGAGCTTCAGCGGCCAGCGCGTCGGGGGAGACGCAGGTCGCGGAGGGTGAAGCCTCCGGCGGGGGGCAGCGACGCGGTGATCTGCTCACGGTCGAACGGCAGTCGCGGGCGCAGATCGTGAGGCGGCGACCCAGTCGGCGGGGCCGGGGTACTCACTCCCTCGGCGAGCATGCGCACCTGGGCGACAGCGACCAGCGGCACGTGCATCGTCAGTTCGGTGACGCGCCCCAGCAACTGGAGTGCCCAGACCGGAGCCGGGATGACGATCACCGGTCGACCGACCACCGCCGCGACCCGGCGCACGGCTTTCGTCATCGTGAGGGTCTCGGCGCCCACGACCGCGATCGTCTGGCGCGGCATCCGCCCCTCGGCTGCGGCCACGACGACGTCGATCAACTCGCCGACCGGCACCGGGCGGATGGTTTTCTCGCGCAGACCCACCGTGGCGAAGAACGGCATCGTCTGCACAACGTGACTCAGGTGGTCGACGAGGTGGTCGCCGTGCCCGTAGATCATGCCCGCTTTGAGGATGGTGAAGTCGAGGCCCGATTGTCGCACCAGCTCTTCGGCCGCCCACTTCGACTCGTGGTAGCCCGATCCCGTCCCGGGTCGGGCGCGCAGAAAGCTCAGCAGGATGATCTTGCGCACGCCCGCGCGCCGGGATGCGGCGATAACGGCCTCGGTGCCGCGCACATGAACACGCTCGTAGGTCTGGTCGCCGATCTCGCGATTGATGCCGGCGAAGTGGGCGACGACGTCGCACCCCTCGAACGCTCTTGCGAGCGCATCGACGTCGTCGACATCGACGCCGGTGCGCCGCGAGACCGCGACGACGCGATCGGCCGGATACCGCTCGGCGAGGTGGCGACCGACGAATCCGGTGCCCCCGGTGATCGCTATGCGGTGGGGGCTGTCGCGGTGCACGAGTCGACCCTAAGCCGCACGCCCGCGGAACGGTGGCGGTTACTGGTGAATCAGCACCTTGAGTGCGTCGTGCTCCGCGGCGTTCCCGAACACCTCGTACGCCTCGAGCACCTGGTCGAAGGTGAACCGGTGAGTCACGAACTTGTCGACCGGGAGTCGGTGCTGGGCGACGAGCTTCAGCAGCATCCCCAACGTGTTGGTGTTCACCAGACCTGTCGTGATCGTGATGTTCCCGATCCACAGTTCGTTGAGGGCGAGTTCCACCGGCTTGCCGTGCACGCCGACGTTCGCAATGTGACCTCCGGGCCTGACCAGGTCGACGGCCATCGTGAAGGTCTGCGGCGTGCCGACGGCTTCGATCGCGACGTCGACGCCGGCGCCGTCGGTGAGGTCGAGCACCTGCTGCTTCCAGTCCGGCTTGCCCGAGTTGACCGTCTCGGTGGCGCCGAAGTCTTTCGCGCGCGCCAGCCGGGAATCGTCGAGGTCGATGGCGATGACCTTCGACGGACCGTACAGCTGCGCGGTCATCACCGCGGCCAGCCCAACCGGCCCTGAGCCGACAACGGCGACGACGTCGCCGGGCTTGACCTGCCCGTACTGAACACCGATCTCGAAACCGGTGGGCAGGATGTCGGACAGCAGGATCGCTTCGGCGTCACTGACGCCTTCGGGCACCTTGTAGACGGAGTTCTCGGCGAACGGAACGCGCACGTATTCCGCCTGCGTGCCGTCGATCATGTAGCCGAAGATCCACCCGATCCCGGCTTTGCCCTCGGGGCTCAGGCAGTGGCTGTAGAGACCCTGGTGGCAGTTGCCGCACGAGCCGCACGCGCTGATGCAGGCCAAGATCACGCGGTCGCCGACTGCGAGCTGGGTGACCCCGGAACCGATCTCGGTGATGACCCCGACGCCCTCGTGGCCGAGGATTCGACCGGTGGCCACCTCGGGCACATCGCCTTTGAGGATGTGCAGGTCGGTTCCGCAGATCGTGGTCGCCTGCATCTTGACGATCACATCGGTCGGATGCTGGATCACCGGGTCGGGAACATCTTTCCAGCTCTTCTTGCCGGGTCCGTCGTACACGAGCGCCTTCACGATGTCTCCATTCGTCGTGGCACCGGACTGACGCACGGCATCCGGTCACAGTGAACGACGGTCGGCCCGCCCGTCGCAGAGTCGAAGGTCCCGCCGTCCACCTTCAACCAGTGCTTCACGCGTGTCGCGGTCCGCGCGCACGACCGTTCCACCCCCGCGGCGATAGCGTCCAGCGCATGGGAATCGATGCACTGATCATCGTCGCGATCGTGGTGGGAGCCGTGGCTGCCACCGCCGCGATCGGCGCACTCGTGACGACCCGGCGGACGCAGGCCATGCTCGGCGCCCTCAGCCCCGAGTCGGTGATCGACGCCCGCCGCGACGAACGTCGCGAGTTCGCCAACCTGCTGCGCCGCTACTCGGAACTGCTCGGTGTCGAAGTCGTCACGGGCCGCATCCCGAACCGCGGTGACACGTCGGCCGCCCTTCGCGGGCGGCTCGAGCTCGCGCTGCGGGCGATGAGCGAACCCGGCGCCGCCGAGGTGCTCGACGAGGTCGGCGCCGCACGTGATGCCCTCGTCGACGTGGACCCACGCCGCCGCGGCGCCCTGAACGGCCTCGTCGCGATGGAGGTCGAATACTCCATCGAGCGCTGGGTGGCGCACCCGCTGGCCTGGCTGGCCGACACCCGCGAACAGCATCGGCTGACCCGCATCGCCCAGACCGGCGCGCGCGAAGAGCGCCTGGCGGCGGCGTCCTAGACTCGGGGCCGTGCCCGCCGAGTTCACCGTCCGCGAGCACACCGACACCGCCGAGTATGCCGACCTGGCCGCCTCGGGATCGGCCCTGATCACGGGCGATGCCCATCGCATCCTGACCGCCTTGCCCGACGGGATCGCCCAGACGGTCGTCACCAGCCCGCCGTACTGGTCGCTGCGCGACTACGGCATCGACGGACAACTCGGTCTCGAGTCGAGCGTGCACGCGTTCATCGATGCGCTCGCCGCCCTGTTCGACGACGTGCGCAGGGTGCTCGCTGACGACGGCACGCTCTGGCTGAACATCGGCGACTCGTATACGTCGGGCAACCGCGGGTGGCGGGCGCCCGACCGCAAGAACCGGGCCCGCGCGATGGAGACCCGACCGGCCACCCCCGACGGGCTAAAGCCCAAAGATCTGATCGGCGTCCCGTGGCGGCTCGCGTTCGCGCTGCAGGAACGCGGCTGGTTCCTGCGCAGCGACCTGATCTGGAACAAGCCCAACGCCCAGCCCGAGAGTGTCGGCGACCGGCCGACGCGCAGTCACGAGTACCTGTTCCTGCTGAGCCGCAGCGAGAAGTACCGGTACGACGTGGATGCCGTGCGGGGACCCAACGGACGCCGGCTTCGCAGCGTCTGGGACCTGAACACGCAGCCGAGCCGAGAGGCGAGCGGGCACTTCGCGACGTTCCCCGAAAGCCTCGCCGAGCGTTGCATCCAGCTCGGGTCCCGGCCGGGCGACCTCGTGCTCGACCCGTTCATGGGGTCGGGGACGACCGCCGTGGCCGCCGCGCGCCTGGACCGGCGTTTCATCGGCTGCGAGCTGAACCCCGAGTACGTGGCGATGGCGTCGCGGCGGCTCGACGGGATCTGACCCGGCGTGTCGCACCGCACAGTACCGCGTATCGCGCAGTAGCGTGCGATGCATGGATACCACCCAACTGCTCAAGGGCGTGCTCGATGTCGCCGTGCTCGCGGCGGTGCAGCACGAAGACGGCTACGGCTACGACATCGTCCGCCGCCTGCGTGCCGCCGGGCTCGCCGAGATCGGCGACGCCTCTGTCTACGGAACCCTGCGCCGCCTCTACAGCGCCGGCGCACTGACCAGTTACGTGGTGCCGAGCGACGGCGGTCCGCACCGCAAGTACTACGGCATCAACGACCAGGGCCGCACGATGCTCTCTGAGCAGCGGGCCAACTGGGCGGAGTTCGCCCTCACCATGAGCGCACTGCTCGACAGCAGGCGCCCTCGCGCCGTCCGCACGATCGGAGAGAAAGCATGACTGCAACAGTCCTTCCCGGCACCGAGGTCGCCGTCTTCGCCGCGGCGGTGCGCAGCGCGCTCAGCGACCTGCCGCCCGACGAGCTCGACGAACTGACCGACGGGCTCGAAGCCGACCTGACCGAACGCGTCGACGAGAGCGGCCTCGACTTGGGCGACCCCGCCGCCTACGCGGAAGAGCTGCGTGCCGCGGCCGGCTACCCGCCACGCTCGGCACGCACCCACATCGGCGGCACCCTGCCCAACCTGCGCACGCTCGGCGACAACGTGCGCCGCAACTGGGCCCAGCTACTCGTCGAGCGCCCACTGGTCGCGAGCATCGCCGCGTTCGTGCTGACGCTGCGTCCGCTCTGGTGGGTGTTCCGTGGCGTCGGCGTCCATGCCGCCCTCGCGGCTTTCTTCGGAGTCAACGCCCTGACCTGGTGGCCGATCGCACTGGCGTTCGTCGTCCTGAGCGTGCAGGTCGGCAGGGGCTGGATGCTGCACCGGGCCTGGGTGCGGTGGGCGATGCGGGTGGCCAGCGTGGTCGCGCTTCTGGCCGCGCCGGTGTTGCTGAACCTCACGATCATCGCCGCCAACAACTCGAACTACGAAATGTATGAACCCGAGGCGTACTACCCGCAGGGGCTGACCCGTGACGGGATGCAGATCGACAACATCTTCGCCTACGACGCCGCTGGCGAGCCGATCGACCAGGTGCAGCTGTTCGACCAGGACGGCAACCCGCTGAACCTGGTCGGCGACATCTCGGCCGAGTTCTGGGGAGCCCAGGACGGCTCGATGGTGGTGCCCAGCGGTGACGTGCCCGGACGCGTGGGGTGGAACGTGTTCCCGCTGGCGCACGCGAACTCGTGGTCTGACTACGAAGACGACGGCGCGCTCGACGAGTCGGAGGTCTCTGAGACCCGGTTCCCGACCCCGAGCGTGAAGCCGCTCGCCGGCTACGTCGCCGAGGTGGAGCCAGCGAACTAAACCTCGTTCTCGCTCGGCTCGATCAGCGAGGCGTCTTGCGGGTCGACCGTGCGCGAGTTGTTCACGCGCCGGTCGACCTCGTACGCGGTGATGGTGGATGCCACCTCGGTCGATACCCGATCGAGCGTCGCCAGCAGGTCGTCGCGCTCGCCGTCGTCGTCGAGCTTCGCGGAGTCGAGCCAGCGGTCATAAAGGTCGGGCGTCAGGAATGCCGGCATGCGTTCGTGCACCGCGCCGGAGGCGTCACGCGCCTCACGGGTGATGATCGCGGTCGACACCTCCCACTCCACGTCTCCTGAATCTGAGGTGACTTTGCGTGCGGTCGCCAGCCCCGCCGCTGCGAGCACGGGGCGGTCGCCGTGGATGAAGTACGGGATCTTGACCGGCTTGGCACCGCCGCCGTCGCGCTCGGTCCATTCGTAATACCCGCGCATCGGCACGATGCACCTGCCCGACGCGAACGCGCCTTTCCACATGCCGCTCGTCGTCACCGTCTCGATCCGCGCGTTGAACTGGGGGCGCTTCGGCTCTTTGACGAACGCGGGACGGAAGTCCCACACCGCCGGCTCGACCTGCCGGGTGACCTCGCCGGTGGAGGAGTGACGCCGCTCGCGGATCACGGGGATCACGTCGGTGGGGGCGATCGAGAACGACGGCACCCAGTCACGGAAGTCGTTGCCGTCGAGCACGAACGCCTCGATCAGGTCATTGGTCTTGTCGTCCATCGCGAACCTGCCGCACATGGTCTAAGCCTGCGGGGTACCACCGGCATTTCGCTTCGCGGCCATCCGCGCGACCTCGGCGTCGATGTCGGCCTCGGTGATCTGGCGACGCGTCACACCGTAGGCGTCGAGGCCGGTGAACACCGCGGCGATCGACAGGCCCAGCAGCGGCCAGGCCGGCCAGAAGTACCCCGTGCCGCCGGTGGAGAAGAACCACACGGCGATCAGGATGAGCGCAATAACGATGAAGATCGCCAGCATCACCTTGAAATCGTTGCGCGCCTTGAGGTTGCGTCGTGCGGCCTTGCGGAGCTCGTCGGTAGACATGCGAAACACCCTACTGTGACGCGGGTTTTTGTCCCCAGAACGGGGATTTCGGCACCCCAGTAGTGGGTTCTGTCACCCGTCGATCACCCGGCGTACATTCCTCACCAACGCAATACGAACACCCGCTCGATGTCGAGCCGGCCAACCACCGGTGAAGTTTCGAACGGCCTCGGAATCAGGCAATGAACTCATTGGGGGAGACAATGATCAATGCAACGATGACCCGTATCGGGGTCGCTCTGCAGTCCAGGTTCGCCGCACTCGTCGAGAACGAGAAGGGCGCCACCGCCGTCGAATACGGCCTCATCGTCGGTCTCATCGCTGTCGCGCTCATCGGCGCGCTCGGTCTGATGAGCGGTGCGCTGCAGGATCTGTTCGGCCGCATCCAGACCGCCCTCGAGGGCGCTTAAGCGCTTCCGGCGGGTGCGTGGCACCCAACTTCCACGCACCCGACGGATCTGCTTTCGCGAGCGATCTGGAACTGTGTCATGACTCGACGCAGATGGAGGAATGAGCGCGGCGCTGTCGCTGTCGAATTCGCGCTCGTCTTTCCCCTTCTCATACTCGTGCTCTTCGGTGTCGTCGAGTACGGGGCGGTCTACAACGCCCAGCTGCTCGTCACCGGTGCCGCACGTGAAGCGGCCCGCGAGATGGCGGTCACCGGCAACGCCGGCTCGGCCACCGCCGCCGCGCTCACCGCAGCGCCCGGCCTGGTGCCGGCGCTGACCTCGGGCGACATCGACTTCTCGGGCGCGTGCGCTCCCGGCACGGATGTGACGGTCACCATCAGCTACGCGAAGCCGTTCATCACGGGCATGTTCGGTGCCACCGTCGATCTGACCGGCACGGCGACCCGTCGCTGCGGAGGCTGACATGAGCTTCGAGAGGTTCGGCGCCCTGCGCGCGATCAACCGCCGCATCGCCCGCATGCGCGACGAGACGGGCGCCGTCACCGTGATCACCGCGATCATGATGACCGTGCTGCTCGGCATGGCCGCTCTCGTCATCGACGTGGGTGCCTCTGAGGCACGGCGGGCGCAGCTGCAGGATGCCGCGGACGCCGCCGCGGTCGGGCTCGCCCAGCGCTGTTTCGATTCTGCACTCACCAGCCTTGCCGCCTGCGACGGAGGCGTCGTCGGCGGAGCAAGCAGCACGGCCGCCGGCTACGCGATCGAGAACGTCAACGACCGGTCGGCCGCGGTCACCTCGGTGGTGTTCAGCGCGAACACGGTGAAGGTGTCGCTGACCAGCGAGCAGCCGAGCTTCTTCGCGCGCATCTTCAACATCACCTCGTCGACGATCAACACGAACGCGACAGCGAAGTGGACCCAGCCGGCCGTGCCGCTGCCGCTCGCGTACCACCAGTGCGCGCTGCCGGCACCGTCGAGCAGCGCCGTGCAGTTTCTGCGGTACGACCTGCTCGACCTGAACCTGAGCAGCTGCGGCCTGGTGCCGGGTGTGCTCGATCTGCTCGGGCCCGGCTGGGTCACCCAGACCGACCTCATCTCGCTCGACGACGGCCTGAGCCTGATGCACTCGGATTGCTCGTTCGACATCGACCTCGTCGCGTATGTCTCGACGACGTTGACGAAGGTGCTGCCGACCCAGTGCTCGTACCTTCTGCCTTCGCTGATCGGACGCCAGGTTCTGCTGCCGGTCTACGACCGCATCCTGGTGCCGATCGTCGTGAACGGGGTTCTGCTGAATCAGGGCATGCAGATCACGAAGTACGCGCTCGTCGAGGTGACCGGGTACGACTTCCAGACGCTCGACGTGAACCTGCTCAACATCGTGCAGGCGACCATCGGCCCGAAGAACATGCCGGCCACCGGTCCGCATTGCCCGAACCTGCCGCTGCTGCCGCTCGAGGTGCCCGCCTGCCAAGGGCTGCAGGGCGTCTTCCACGGCTACCTGACCCCCGCCGAGGCCGCCCAGCGGCTCGCCGGCGTGCAACTCATCGATTGATTCATCGGATTAGGGAGAAGAACTGATGAGAACCCGCATCATCGCTGTCGCGATCGCGGCCGTCCTCGCCATCGTCGGCGCGGTCGTGCTCGTCGTGGCCGTCCGCAGTGCCGACCAGGCCGCTGTCGCCGGCGCGCAACTGCAGACCGTCTACATCGTTCAGGACGAGGTGCCTGCGGGCACCGCGGCCGACCATCTCGGTGACGCGGTCACCACGCAGCAGATCCCGGCCAAGTTCGTCGCCGACGACGCGGTCGCCGACCTCGACGAGATCGCCGGCCTCGTGGCCGCCGTGAACCTGAAGCCGGGGGAGCAGGTGCTGGCGACCCGCTTCGCGAGTTCGACCGAGCTCGCCTCGACCGGCGTGCATGTCGCCGTGCCTGACGGACTGCAAGAGGTGTCGATCGCCGTCGATCTGCAGCGCATCGCCGGCGGGTCGGTCGGTCCGGGTGACCGCGTGGGCGTGTTCGCCAGCTACGACGACGGAGGGTCCGGGTCGCACACGACGACCCTGCTGCTCAACCAGGTGCTGGTGACCTCGATCGCGTCCACCGTCGATCCGGATGCCGACCAGACTCAGGCGCAGGGGCTGGTCTTGGTGACCCTGGCCCTCGACGCCGAGCAGGCGCAGGCGGTCGTCAACGCTGCGGAGTTCGGGCACATCTGGATGTCGGCGCAGAACGACGCGACCGCGATGCCGTCCGAGGCGCCCGACGGCGGAGTCGGGGCGTCGAAATGAGCCGCGTCGTACTCATCGGGGCCGACGCGGTGCTCGAGCGTCAGGCACGCCGGTTGCTCGGCGACGAGGTCGTCACGCTCGCGCCCGCAAGCTCCGACGTGCTCGTGTCACGGCTGATCTGGCTCGACCGGCGTCCTGAACTGGTGATCCTCGGGGGCGACATGCCGCCGGTGCTCGCCCTCTGGATCGCCCGCTCGGTGCGCGACCTGGCCGACACGATCGCCCTGGTGGCGGACGACCCCGCTCTGTACGAGCAGTCGCTCGCCTCGGGGGTGACCGAATTCCTCGGCGTCGAACCCGATCTCGAAGAGCTGGACGCATTGTTCGCCCGTTCGCGGGAGCACGTCATCCGCATCAGCGGCGTGCCCGCGCCTTCCCGACCGGGAACGCAGCGACTGCCCGGAGCGGTGATCGCGGTCACCGCGCCCAAGGGCGGCGTCGGCAAGACCACCGTCGCCACGAACCTCGCGGTGGCTCTGGCTCGCGAGACCGATCAGCGCGTCGCGCTGGTCGATCTCGACCTGCAGTTCGGAGACGTCTCGTCGGCTCTCGGCCTGCCGCACCGGCACAGCATCGTCGATGCGCTCAGCAAGGCCGCGGCGCGCGACACGTTCGTGCTGGGCACGTTCCTGTCGCAGCATCCGAGCGGAGTCGCCGTGCTGGCCGCTCCGGCGTCGCCAGTGGCCGCCGATCATCTCGATGCCGCGCGCGTCGGGCACCTGCTGCGTCAGCTGATCGCCGAATTCGACTACATCGTCGTGGATACGTCTCCCGGCCTGGATGAGGCTGCGCTCGCCGCGATCGAGCAGGCCAGCGCGATCGTCGCGCTCGCGGCGCTCGACGTGCCGAGCACGCGGGGGCTCCGCACCGAACTCGACATGCTGCGCGAGCTGCACCTCGAGCCGCCGGTGCGCGCCATCGTCGTGAACCAGATCGCCCCGCGCGCGGGGATGACAGTGCGCGACGCCGAGAACGTGCTCGGTGTGCCCGTCGACGCCATGATCCCGTCGCGCAAGGCGGTCGCGATGTCGACCAATCGCGGCGTGACCGTCGTCGAGTCGGCGCCGCGCGATCCGGCATCACGGGCGGTCGGCGCACTCGCGCGTCGCCTGCACGGCGTTCTCAGCCGCCGCGAGTACTTCCGCAGCGACGACCCGCGCATCACCGCACCGAGGGAGATGGTGAAATGACCCTGTCCGACCGGCTCGAAGCCGCCCGTTCGCAGCGCGCCCGTTCCGGCGTGTTCGTGAAGAAGGGCGACCCGCTGCTCGCCGGCGAGCCGCTCGACGACGTCGTCGTCGAGTTGCCGCCCACCCGTCCCGGGAAGCCGGCCACGGCATCCGGATCGAAGGTCGAGTCGACCGCCGACGACGCTGTCGACACGCACGAGGTCGACCTGCCCGCCGGGCTCGAGGGCCTGCGCGACAGCGCCACCGAGACCCTGTACGAGCGGATGGGTGCCCGTATCACCGACTCCAGCCTGAGCGAGGAGCAGCTGCACGCGCTCGCCCGCCAAGAACTGGCGACGATCATCGCCGAGCAGGCGACGATGCTCACCGACGAGCAGCGGCGTTTTCTCATCGAGGACATCGCCGACGACGCGCTGGGCCTCGGCCCGCTGCAGCGCCTGCTCGATGACCCGAGCATCACCGAGGTCATGGTCAACGGACCTGACCACATCTACGTGGAGCGGAAGGGGCGCCTGCTGCGCTCCTCGACCTCCTTCCGAAGCGAGGAACGGCTGCGCCGAGTGATCGAGCGCATCGTTTCCCGGGTCGGGCGGCGCATCGACGAATCCTCTCCCCTCGTCGATGCGCGGCTCCCCGACGGTTCCCGCGTCAACGCGATCATCCCGCCGCTCGCGGTGGGTGGGTCGGCGCTGACCATCCGCAAGTTCGCCAACGATCCGTTCCAGACGCAGGATCTGATCGACCTGGGCACCATCACCGAGTCGATCGGGGCGCTGCTCTACGCCTGCGTGCAGGCCCGGCTGAACATCATCATCTCGGGCGGCACCGGCACGGGCAAGACGACGCTGCTCAACGTGCTGTCGTCATACATCCCTGCCGACGACCGCGTCGTGACGATCGAGGATGCGGTCGAGCTGCAGCTGCAGCAGGAGCACGTGGTGCGCCTCGAGAGCCGTCCGCAGAACATCGAAGGAAAGGGTGAGGTCACGATCCGCGATCTGGTGCGCAACTCGCTGCGCATGCGCCCTGACCGCATCGTGGTCGGCGAATGCCGTGGCGGTGAGGCGCTCGACATGCTGCAGGCGATGAACACCGGCCACGACGGGTCGCTGAGCACCGTGCACGCGAACTCACCACGCGACGCCATCGCGCGTCTCGAGACGCTCAGCCTGATGGCCGGCATGGATCTGCCATTGCGGGCCGTGCGCGAGCAGGTGGCGAGCGCGATCGACGTGATCATTCACGTGTCGCGCATGCGCGACGGGTCGCGCCGCGTCACGCACGTCACCGAGGTGCTCGGGATGGAGGGCGACACGGTCACCCTGCAAGACGCGTTCGTGTTCGACTACTCGGCCGGCACCGACTCGTTCGGGCGGTTCCTCGGGTCCGCGAAACCGACCGGCTTGCGTCCGCGCTTCACCGACCGGTTCGACGAGCTGGGCATCAGCATCGACCAGAACGTGTTCGAGCAGGCGGGCGCGACGTCATGACCGCCGCGATGGTCATGGGGATGGTACTGCTCGGGCTCGCGCTCGTGGTCGGTGCCGTCGTCGTGCTCATGCCCAAGACCGCCACCGCCGCGGGCATGCGCAGCCGCACCCTGGCATCTACCGACCGGATGCTGCATGACACCAGCTGGTACGCCCGGTTCGGGGAGCGGCTCGAACTGGCCGGCATCGCCATGAAGCCGGCGGGGGTGGTCACGCTCGTGACGGTGCTGACCGCCGGGGGTGTCATCGTCGGCACCGTGCTCGGGCTGATGCGCGGGCTGCCCTGGGGGCTGCTGTTCCCGATTGTGTTCGCAGCGCTCGTGCTGCTCGGCGCGCGCGCAGTCATCGCGCACCGCGTCGCGAAGCGGCGGTATGCGTTCGCGGCGCAACTCGACGACACGTTGCAGCTGATGGCCAGCGGTCTGCGTGCCGGGCACAGCCTGCCCGCCGCGCTCGACGCGGTGGCGAACGAGGCCGAGTCGCCGACGGCCGAGGAGTTCGCCCGGCTGCTGAACAAGAACCGCATCGGCTACGACCTCGCCCAGGCCATCGAGGAGTGCGCCGAGCGCATGGACTGCGACGACCTGGCCTGGACCGCGCAGGCGGTCGCCATCCACCGCGAGGTGGGCGGCAACCTCGGCGAGGTGCTCGACCACGTCGGCGAGACCATCCGCGAACGCAACCAGATCCGCCGGCAGGTGCGCACGCTGAGTGCGGAGGGCCGCATCTCGGCCAACGTGCTCATCGCGCTGCCGCTCGCCATCGCCGGTCTGCTCGCTGTCATCTCGCCCGATTACATCAAGGTCTTCATCAGCAGCCCCCTCGGCGGCGTGCTGATCGGCATCTCGTTGGTGCTCTTCATCGTCGGGGTGCTCTGGCTGCGCCAGATCACGAAGATCAAGTTCTAGGTAGGGATCAGGGGACATCATGACCATCACGCTCATCGCCGCGATCCTGCTCGCCGTCGCCGTTCCGGTGCTCGTCTGGGGGCTCGTGCCCGCCCGTGCGGGCGTTGACCCGTCGCGGTTCGCGCAACCCGTTCCGGCGCGTGCGCCCGGTGCCGCCGCGGCCACCGACCTGGAATCCCTGCCGCGCTCGGTGCGCTACATCGCCAGCGCGGCATCCCGAACCCGTCTCGACCGCAACCTGTCGCTGGCGGGTCTCACCGTGAGCTGGCCGATGGCCCGCGTGCTGAAGGTGAAGCTCATCGCGACCGGTATCGCGCTTGCGTTCGGCATCCTGTTCGTCGCACCCGCTCCCAGCCTGTTCCGTTTCGCGCTCGCGCTGGCCTTCGTCGCCGGGGTGTACTTCCTTCCCGACGTCGCGATCGCCGGCCGGGCGCGCGAGCGTCAGGATGTCATCCAGGCCGAGCTGGCCGACGCGCTCGACGAGATCACCATCTCCATCGAGGCGGGGCTCTCGCTCGAGACGGCTGTCTCGCGGGCCGGCGAGTTCGGCAAGGGACCGCTCGCGCAAGAGCTGACCCGCACCGTGCAAGACATGCGCGTCGGCTTCACCCGCAAAGAGGCCTACCTCGCGCTCGCCGACCGCACCTCGGTCACCGACCTGCGCCGCTTCGCGCGCGCCATTATGCAGGCCGACCAATACGGCGTCTCGGTGGGCAACGTGGTGCGCGGCCAGGCGAAAGAGCTGCGGGCCAAGCGCAAACAGCGGGCTGAGGAGAAAGCGATGAAGGTGCCGGTGCAGGTGCTCTTCCCGCTGATGTTCTGCATCCTGCCGGTGCTGTTCGTCGTCGTGCTCGGGCCTGCGGTGATCAACCTGATGGGCGTGCTCAGCGGCGCACCCCTAGACTGAGCGCAGCGAAGGGGAGTATCCCACCACGTTCGCGGCCGTCATCACGGGCTCCACAGTTGCAGCCCCGGTCGTGACCACGCTCTGCGTGCGGGAGAGACTTTCGGGCTTACCTGACCCCGAATCCCGAAAGGGCCCACCCATGCTTGAGATCCCGCTCTGGTTCGAGATCGGCACCTACGTCGCTCTCCTCCTCATCCTCGCCTTCGACGTGTTCTGGGCGTACCGCCGCCCGCATGTTCCGTCGACGCGTGAGTCGGCCCTGTGGATCACCTTCTACGTGATCCTGGCGCTCGTCTTCGCCGGGCTCATGCTGCTGCTGGGCGACGCCGAGCACGCGGGGCAGTTCGTCGCCGGCTGGCTCACCGAGTACAGCCTGTCGATCGACAACCTGTTCGTGTTCCTCATCATCATGAGCCGGTTCTCGGTGCCCCGGAAGTACCAGCAAGAGATCCTGATGGTCGGCATCATCCTGGCGCTGTTGTTCCGCGGCATCTTCATCCTGCTGGGCTCTGCGCTGATCGAGAACTTCAGCTGGATCTTCTACCTCTTCGGCCTCTTCCTGCTGTACACGGCGGCGAACCAGGCGTTCACCTCGCACGACGACGAGGCAGAGACAGAGAACCGCCTCATCCGGATGCTGCGGCGGCGCATCGCTATCACCGACGGCTACGAGGGTGCCAAGCTCAAGACGACCGTCGACGGCCGACGAGTGTTCACGCCCGTGCTCATCGTCTTTATCGCCCTGGGGACCACCGACCTGGTGTTCGCGCTCGACTCGATCCCCGCCATCTTCGGCATCACCACCGAGCCGTTCCTCGTGTTCACCGCGAACGTGTTCGCGCTGATGGGGCTGCGGCAGCTGTACTTCCTGCTGGGCGACCTCGTTGACAAGCTGGTGTACCTGAAGTACGGCATCGCATTCATCCTCGCCTTCATCGGCGTGAAGCTGTTCTTCCATGCCCTGCACGAGAACGAGGTGTTCTTCATCAACGGCGGACACCCCGTCGAGTGGGCGCCCGAGATCGGCACGTTCGCGTCGCTCGGCGTGATCGTCGGGTCGATGGCCATCGCCGTCATCGCGAGCGTCGTGAAGCTGCGGATCGACGCACGACGCGCTCCGGTCGGCGACTCGTCTGAGTAGGGCGTAACCGGTAGTTTTATGCCGGTTGCGCGGCATGAGGGCGATAATCGGTAAGAAATTACCTGTTATCGAATCGGTATAACTGGTAGATTATTACCGATAAGGCAGATCTCCTGCCCTAGGAGGTAAGAAAATGCCGGTTACGCGCACGACCGATGAATGGCAGGTTGCGATCGGCGCCGCGCTGCGCGACGCGCGACTGGCACGGCGGATCGACCAGGAGACGCTGTCGCGTTTGGCGGACATCTCGTCGAAGTCCCTGAGGAACCTCGAGGGGGGCGAGGGCTCGACACTCGGAACCCTGATCAAGGTGACGCGCGCGCTGGGGCGAGAAGACTGGCTCGCCGCCCTCGACGAGGGATCCGACCAACTCAGCCCCCTCGAGATGCTTCGGCAGTCCCGACGGCGCCCCGGCCGACCCCAGCGGGCGCCCCGACGGAGCGCCGACTGATGGCTTTCACGAGCACCGATGTCGTCGAGGTGCGAGCGTGGGGGCGCACCGTCGGGGCAGTGGCGCGCATCCCTGGCACGCGCGGGCTGTCGTTCGAGTTCGATCCGGAATGGGTCCGAGGCGGGCTGCAGATCTCGCCGATGTCGATGCCGCTCGAGATGCGCCGCACCTACCGATATCCCGGCCTCAACCCCGACACCTGGCACGACCTTCCCCCGGCGATCGCCGACTCGTTGCCCGACAAATTCGGAAACGCGATCATCAACGCCGAGTTCGCGCGCCGGGGTGCCGAGATCGGCGAGGCGACCGCACTCGACCGTCTCGTGTACACCGGCTCGCGTGCGATGGGCGCGCTCGAGTTCGTGCCCGACGACGGCCCGCGGACGCCGCCCCCGACGATGGTCGACATCGGCGAGCTCGTCACGGTGGCGCGAGATGTGGTCGCCGGCAGGCTCGGCGACGAGCACGAATCGGCCGCCGCGCTGGAGCAGATCCTGTCAATCGGCACCAGCGCCGGCGGTGCCCGTGCGAAAGCTGTCGTCAACATCGATCCGGTGACGAACGAGATCCGGCCCGGCCAGATCGCAACAGACGGCTATGAGAGCTGGCTGCTGAAGTTCGACGGAATCGGCCGCGACACCGAGCTCGGCACCCCGCAGGAATACGGCCGGATCGAATACGCCTACTCGCTGATGGCCCGCCGAGCCGGAATCGACATGACCGAGACCCGCCTTCTCGAAGAGGGCGGACGCGCCCACTTCCTGACCCGGCGCTTCGATCGCCCCGGCGGCGTGCGCCGGTTGCACACCCAGACCCTGTGCGCCCTGAGCGTCCTCGACTACAACGAGCGCGGCGCACACGACTACGCCCAGCTGTTTCAAGCCTTCGATGCCCTCGGACTCGACGAGAAAACCCGCGTGCAGGGTTATCGCCGGATGGTCTTCAACTGGATGGCGGCGAACTGCGACGACCACACCAAGAACCACTCTTTCGTGATGGATGAGCAGGGCGCCTGGTCGTTGAGCCCGGCGTACGATCTGACCCACGCCTTCAATCCGAACGGCGATTGGACGTACCAGCACCTGATGTCGGTGAACGGCACGTTCCGCGACCTCACCCACTCCGACCTCATCCGGTTCGCCGAGAGGCACCGGGTTCCCGGCGCCCGCGCGGTCATCACCGAGGTCGCCGAGGCCGTCGACGACTGGCCGGAGTTCGCGGCGCAGGCGGGGGTGTCGAACGAGACCATGCGCCATACCCGGGACGACTTCACCATCACGGCCCTCACCCGGCGCTGAGCGGCGGTGCGCGTGGTGTCGGTGTTACCGTATGAGCATGCTCGTGCGGCTCCTTCTTCTTCGCCGCGACGAGGCCTAGCTCCCGGCCTTCCTCGTCGCGGAGTTCGCCGACGGCCGACACTCCGAGCGAAGAAGGAAGAGCAATGAGCAAGACACTGGCCGAGAAGGTCTGGGACGCG
Source organism: Pseudolysinimonas sp. (assembly GCA_039932215.1). Classification (GTDB taxonomy): domain Bacteria; phylum Actinomycetota; class Actinomycetes; order Actinomycetales; family Microbacteriaceae; genus JBDSKH01. The sequence continues at coordinate 21,001 of JBDTQN010000010.1, forward strand.
CACCTGGTCAAGCAGGGCGAGAACGGCGAACCCGACCTGGTCTACATCGACCTGCACCTCGTGCACGAGGTCACCAGCCCGCAGGCGTTCGACGGCCTGCGGATGGCGGGCCGCCCGGTACGGCGTCCCGATCTGACGATCGCGACCGAAGACCACAACACCCCGACGTTGGCCATCGACAAGCCGATCGCCGACCTGACCAGTCGCACGCAGATCGAGACGCTGCGCCGCAACTGCGCCGAGTTCGGCGTGCGCCTGCACCCGCTCGGCGACATCGAGCAGGGGATCGTGCACGTCGTCGGACCCCAGCTCGGCCTGACGATGCCGGGCATCACCGTGGTCTGCGGCGACAGCCACACCAGCACGCACGGCGCGTTCGGCGCGATGGCGTTCGGCATCGGCACCAGCGAGGTCGAGCACGTGCTCGCCACGCAGACCCTGCCCCTGCAGGCCTTCAAGACGATGGCGGTCACCGTCGAGGGCGAGCTGCGGCCCGGCGTGACGGCGAAAGACATCATCCTGGCTGTCATCGCGCAGATCGGCACGGGCGGCGGGCAGGGCTACGTGCTCGAGTATCGCGGCAGCGCCATCCGCTCGCTCTCGATGGAGGGCCGCATGACGATCTGCAACATGTCGATCGAGGCGGGCGCACGGGCCGGCATGGTCGCGCCCGACCAGATCACGTATGACTACCTGCAGGGTCGTCCGCATGCCCCGAAGGGCGCCGACTGGGATGCCGCGGTCGCCTACTGGGACACGCTCGCCACCGACGACGACGCGGTCTTCGACGCCGAGATCTTCCTCGACGCGAACACCCTCGAGCCGTTCGTCACGTGGGGGACCAACCCGGGGCAGGGGGTTTCGTTGTCGGATTCGGTGCCCGACCCGGCCACCTACTCCGACCCGAACGAGCGGGCGTCGGCAGAGCGTGCGCTGGAGTACATGGACCTGAAGGCCGGCACTCCGATGAAAGACATCCGGGTCGACGCCGTGTTCATGGGGTCGTGCACCAACTCCCGCATCGAAGACCTGCGCGCCTTCGCGAGTGTCATCAAGGGCCAGAAGAAGGCCGACCATGTGCGCGTCATGGTGGTGCCGGGTTCGGCACGCGTGCGCATCGAAGCCGAGGCCGAGGGCATCGACAAGATCGTCGAGGAGTTCGGCGCCGAATGGCGGTTCGCGGGCTGCTCGATGTGCCTCGGCATGAACCCCGACCAGCTCGCACCCGGCGAACGGTGCGCCTCCACCAGCAACCGCAACTTCGAGGGGCGGCAGGGCAAGGGCGGACGCACGCACCTGGTGTCGCCGCTCGTCGCCGCCGCGACCGCGATCCGCGGGACGCTGTCGGCGCCGAGTGACGTCATGGAGGTGGTGGGCTGATGGACAAGATCTCGACCTTCGAAGGAGTCGCTGTTCCCCTGACGCGGGCGAACGTCGACACCGACCAGATCATCCCTGCTGTGTTCCTCAAGCGGGTCACGAAGACCGGCTACGACGACGCGTTGTTCCACGAGTGGCGCAAAGATCCCGAGTTCGTGTTGAACGATCCCGCCTACGCGGGCGCGACCGTGCTCTTCGCCGGACCCGACTTCGGCACCGGCTCGAGCCGGGAGCACGCCGTGTGGGCGCTGCGCGACTACGGCTTCCAGGCGGTCTTCTCGCCCAAGTTCGGCGACATCTTCCGGGGCAACTCGGGCAAACAGGGCCTACTCACAGGAACCATCAAGGAGTCCGAACTCGAGGCCTTCTGGGCAGCGATCGCGGCGCAGCCGGGAATACCCGCGCGGGTCGACCTGGTTGCCCGTACGGTGGCGATCGGCGACCTCGTAGCCCCATTCGAGATCGATGATTACACTCGGTGGAGGCT
>JBDTQN010000011.1:0-22105 GCA_039932215.1 Pseudolysinimonas sp.
CGAGGTCGGCGTCTTTGCGCGCCTGCTGCACGGCGCGGACGACATCTCGTGCGACGCCCTCGGCCTCGAGGTCGGGCGTCAGGTGGGTGTCGAGCACCACGAAGCCGCCGCCCGGCAGGAACGCGATCGCGCTCTCGGGGTCGGCCGCCTCGAGGTCGAGCTCGTACTCCCCCTGCTCGAGCGGCGTGCCCCCCACCACGACGATGTCGCCGTCCGAGGTCCAGTCGCCCGCCTTGGCGGCGCCGATGATGCGCTGCACGTCTTTGCCGACACGGGGGCCGAGCGCACGGGCGTTGACGGTGAGCTTGCGAGTGATGCCGAACGTCTCGAGGCTGCCGGGCACCAGCTCGGCGAACTCGACGGCCTTCACGTTGAGCTCGTCACGCAGAATGTCGGCGAACGCCTCCACATCCGAGCCGACGACGGTGAGCTTGGCCAGGGGCAGGCGCACCCGCAGCTTGCGCGACTTGCGCAGAGCGCTCGTCGACGACGCGATCGAGCGAACGGCGTCCATTGCGGCGACCAGCGCCGGATCGCGCGGCAACTCGGCGGCGTCGGGCCAGTCTTGAAGGTGCACGCTGCGCCCGCCGGTGAGACCGCGCCAGATCTCTTCGGTGACGAGCGGCAGAAGCGGCGCCGCCATCCGGCACATCGTCTCGAGCACCGTGTAGAGGGTGTCGAACGCCGCACGCCCTTCAGCGGAACTGTCGTCGCCGCTCCAGAAACGGTCGCGGCTGCGGCGCACATACCAGTTGGTGAGCACGTCGCCGAAGTCGCGCAGCGCGTTCGCGGCGAACGGGCTGTCGAGATCGTCGAGATGCTCGGTGACCTGATCGAGCACCTCGGCGGTCTTCGCGAGGATGTACCGGTCGAGCACGTGATCGCTCTCGAAGCTGCGCGTCGCGGTCACTCCGGCGGCGTTGGCGTAGAGCGTGAAGAAGTAGTACGTGCTCCAGAGCGGCAGCAGCAGCTCACGTACGCCGGCCCGGATGCCCTCCTCGGTCACGATCAGGTTGCCGCCCCTGATCACCGAGCTCGACATCAGGAACCAGCGCATCGCATCCGCCCCGTCGCGGTCGAAGACCTCGTTCACGTCGGGGTAGTTGCGCAGGCTCTTCGACATCTTCTGCCCGTCGTTGCCGAGCACGATGCCGTGGCTGAGCACGTTCTTGTAGGCCGGACGGTCGAACAGCGCCGTCGACAGCACGTGCATCATGTAGAACCACCCGCGGGTCTGCCCGATGTACTCGACGATGAAGTCGGCGGGCGCGTGGGTGTCGAACCAGCCCTGGTTCTCGAAGGGGTAGTGCACCTGGGCGAACGGCATCGAGCCGGAGTCGAACCAGACGTCGAGCACGTCGCTGATGCGACGCATCGTGCTGCGGCCGCTCGGATCGTCGGGGTTCGGGCGCGTGAGCTCGTCGATGACCGGGCGGTGCAGGTCGTCGGGCCGCACGCCGAAGTCGCGCTCGAGCTCGTCGAGCGAGCCGTACACGTCGATGCGGGGGAACTCGGGGTCGTCGCTCTTCCACACCGGGATCGGCGAGCCCCAGTACCGGTTGCGGCTGATCGACCAGTCGCGCGCGTTCTCCAGCCACTTGCCGAACTGCCCGTCTTTGACGTTCTCGGGAACCCACTCGATCTGCTGGTTCAGTTCGACCATGCGGTCGCGAAACTCGGGCACACGCACGAACCAGCTCGAGACCGCCTTGTAGATCAGCGGATTGCGGCAGCGCCAGCAGTGCGGGTAGCTGTGCTCGTACGACTTCTGCTGGAACAGCCGCCCCTCGTCCTTGAGCATCTGCGTGAGCTGCTTGTTCGCGTCGAACCAGTGCAGCCCCGCCACCTCGGGAACGCTCGGCAGGAACCGGCCGCCGTCGTCGAGCGACAGGATGACGGGGATGCCCGCCGCGGCGCACACGACCTGGTCGTCTTCGCCGTATGCCGGCGCCTGGTGCACGATGCCGGTGCCCTCGCCGGTGGCGACGTAGTCGGCCACCAGGATCTGCCACGCGTTCTGCGCGCCCCAGGCCTCGTCGGCGTAATAGTCCCAGAGCCGGTCGTAGTGCACGCCCTCGAGCTCTGCCCCCCGCACCGTACGCGTGGTAGCGGCCTTGGCATCCTGCGTCGTCTGATAGCCGAGCTCTTTCAGGTACGCGCCGATCGTGTCGGTCGCGAGCAGATAGGAACGCACCCCATCGCTGCCGGGAACCACTGAGTACTGGATGTCGGGGCCGACCGCGAGCGCGAGGTTCGTGGGCAGGGTCCAGGGCGTCGTCGTCCAGGCAAGCGCTTCGACGGCCGTGAGCCCGAGCACCTCGGCCTTCTCGCCGACCAGCGGGAACGTGACCGTGACCGACTGGTCTTGCCGCATCTTGTAGACGTCGTCGTCCATGCGCAGCTCGTGGTTGCTGAGCGGTGTTTCGTCGTTCCAGCAGTACGGCAGCACGCGGAAGCCCTCGTACGCGAGTCCCTTGTCGTAGAGCTGCTTGAACGCCCAGATCACGCTCTCCATGAACGTGATGTCGAGCGTCTTGTAGTCGTTCTCGAAGTCGACCCAGCGCGCCTGACGGGTCACGTACTGCTGCCACTCGTCGGTGTAGTGCAGCACCGACTCGCGCGCCTTCGCGTTGAACGCGGCGATGCCCATGTCTTCGATCTCGTGCTTCTGGGTGATGCCGAGCTGACGCATCGCCTCGAGCTCGGCGGGCAGCCCGTGGGTGTCCCACCCGAAGCGACGCACGACCTGCTTGCCGCGCATCGTCTGGTAGCGCGGGAACAGGTCTTTCGCATAGCCGGTCAGCAGGTGCCCGTAGTGCGGCAGGCCGTTGGCGAACGGAGGGCCGTCGTAGAACACCCACTCGTCGCAGCCGTCGCGCTGCTCGACAGAGGCCGTGAACGTGTCGTCCTGCTTCCAGAACGCCAGGATGCCGCGCTCGATCGCCGGGAAGTCGGGACTGGCCGGGATGGACGGGTACATATCTCTCCTCATGGATGCTTCACATGAGGACGACTTGCGCCGCGGTACCACCTCTTTTGCTCCGGAGAGCCACTCGTTCATAGCTGTGACGGGCTGTCCCGTCCGGTTCTACTCGCCTTGCGGCTTTCTTCCGGAGACTCCCCGGTGATGGCCGGATCGATGTCGTTGCGTCGATTCTAGCGAGGTGTGGACGCCACCGCCGCCCCCTTGGTGTACCGACCTGTCTACTTCGGTCATGTTCTCGTCACGCTCTCGTGGGGGGCCCGCGGAGATGATCGCGCCAGGGACAAGGGGAATCACATGAACACAGCAGCACGAACCATCATTCTGGGAATCGCGAGCGTTGTCGCCGCTGCGGGACTCGCCATCGCCGGACCTGCCGTGGGGGCGCAGGCAGCCACGGCCGCCGCCTGCAACGCGTACGGCGCGGTGCTGGCCGGGCAGGGCATCGAGTGCTCGGTCACGGTCGACAACTACGACGACGGGGTCGACCAGTACTCGACCGTCACCGTCTTGGAGTGCCACGGCGCTCCGTTCGTCACATTGCTCGCACCGGCCTGCGCGACCACCGTGATCATCAACACTGACCTCACCACCTCGGTGACGCAGTGCAACGGCACACTCAACGGCGGCGGCTCGAGTGTGGTCTGCCGCGTGACCGTCAACAACCACTTCGCCGGCGCCGGGATACCCGTGACCGTGACGTACAACCAGTGCGTGGGGTCGGGTGCCGGTGGCACGTCGCCGGTCGGCACACCGCTGAACTGCAGCCCCGCCGGACTCACCCTCGGCGCGACAGTGACTCAGTGCAACGGCTCGGTGAACGGAGGCGGCGGCCCGCTGCGGGTCAACTGCGACGTCGCGGGTCTCGCCGGTTCCTCGCAGCCGGTTCTCGTCGACCAGTGCAACGGAACGGCGAACGGGGGTGGCTCGGTGCTGTTCTGCTCCGCGACATTCACCGACTTCTTCAATGAAGTCGGACTCCCCGGCGCGCCAGTGGCCGCCTCGAGCACACCGGTGGTGCCGAACGTCACCAGCGGTACCTATGGCACGCCCGCGGGAGCCAGTCTCGCCGCCGGGCGCTTCATCGCTGCTGCACCCGCTGCTGCCGCTGTCCCTGCGGCGGCGGGTGCAGCAGCACTCCTTGCCCTGAGCGGCTCGGACTCGACGGTTCCGGCCCTCATCGGATCGGCCCTGGTCGTACTGGGCGCCGCCGTTCTGCTCATCGGTCGGCGCCGCATCCGCCGCCCCGCACACCGGATGGGGTGACGGTCAGCCCCCCTTTCGGGGGTAGACCGTTTGGGGGGTACTCGTGTGAGGATCGCCTTGAGGGGCGTGATCGACATGACGCTGGGGGCGGCAGGCAGCGGGATCGCCATCGGCGTGCTCGGCGGCTTCTCGGTCAGCGTCGACGGAATCCCGGTCGCGGGCCTCGCCACCGGGTCGCAGCGGCTGCTCGTACTTCTCGCGCTTCGCGACCGGACCGTCTCGCGTGCGTCACTCGCGGCGTCGCTCTGGCCCGACGTGCCCCAGGGTCGTGCAGCGGTCACCCTGCGCTCGGCGCTGTCGAGATTGGATGCCGTCACGCGCGGCGCGGTCTTCGCCGAGTCTGCAGCGCTCCACCTCGTCGACGATGTGCGCGTCGACCTGCACGATGCGCAACGGATGGCCCACCACCTCCTCGATGTCGACCATCACGTCGACCTGACCGGAGAACTCGCGTCGTCGATGATCTCGACCCTGTCGCGCGACCTTCTCCCCGATTGGTTCGACGAGTGGATCGTGGAAGCCGGCGAGGATTGGCGCCACCTCCGCGCCGCCGCGCTGGAGGCGCTGGCGATCCGGCTGCTCGACGCGGGCATGCGTGGGGAGGCCGCCGGCGCCGCACGCGCCGCGATCCGGGCCGACCCGTTGCGCGAGACGCCGCATGGAATCCTGATCCGCGTCCACCTCGCAGACGGCGATCAGTCGAACGCGATCGCCGCCTACGAGAGCTACCGAACGACGCTCCGCCTCGCCCTCGAACTGGAGCCGACGTCACGACTGTCGGGACTCCTCGATGGCATCGGGAATGAATTGAGCCGCAGATAGGCTCTGGTACTCGTGACCATCACTGAGAGTGGCAAAGTGCCAACCACGTCTCCCACGGTCCAGGCTCCCCCTCGCAAGAAGGTGCTCTGGGCATCGCTCGTCGGAACCTCACTCGAGTCCTACGACTTCTACGTCTTCAGCTATCTGTCGGCGTTCTTCATCGGGCCGCTGTTCTTCGCCCCGCTGGGGACGTTCGGCGGCTTCCTCGCCGGCTTCTTGACGAGCGCGCTCGGGTTCGCCGCGCGCCCGCTCGGCGCCATCGTGTTCGGCCAGCTCGGCGACCGGATCGGGCGACGCAAGACGCTGATCGCGACCATCACGATCATGGGCGTCGCGACCGGGCTGATCGGCGTTCTGCCCGACTTCGCCACCGCCGGGTACACCGGCGCGATCCTGCTCGTGGCCTTGCGCCTGATCCAGGGTCTCTCGCTTGCGGGCGAATGGGGCGGAGCCGTGCTGCTCGCGTCCGAGCACGGCGGTCCGAAGCGCCACGGGTTCTACGCCGCCATCCCGCAGCTCGGTTCACCGATCGGCTCGATCCTCACGGCGGCGCTGTACCTCGCGCTCCCCGTGTTGCTGTCGACCGACGACCTGCTGGCTTGGGGATGGCGCATCCCGTTCCTCGTCGCCTTCCCGCTGCTGGCGGTCTCGCTGTGGCTGAGGTTCTCGGCGACCGAGACGCCCGTCTTCGAGCAGGTGCTGGCGCAAGAACGCCGCGAACGCATCCCGCTGCTGACCGCGTTCCGCCAGCGTCCCGTCGCACTCGTCCTCGCCGCCGGGGCGGCTCTGCTCGGCATCGGCTCGTACTCGCTGATGAACACCTACACCTTGGAATACGGGGCGGTGCAGCTCGGATACGACTACAACCAGTTGCTGCTCGCCGTGACGATCGGCGCGCTGCTGCAACTGGTGACCATCCCGCTGTTCGGGCTGTGGGCGAACCGCATCGGTTCGTATCGGGTGGTACTGATCGGGGCGATCGGCACGCTGCTCGTCGCCTTCCCGATCTACTTCTTGCTGCAGACCGCGAGCTTTGGCGTGCTGGTCGGCATGATGATCATCGGTGGAATCCTGCCGACGATGAGCTGGGCCGCGCTCGGCGGGCTGCTGTCGGAACTGTTCGACGGACGGTTCCGGTACGCGGCGATCTCGTTCGCGTATGCCGTCGCCGCCGTCGTCAGCGGTTTCGTGCCGGCGATCACGCTCACCTTCGGCGAGGCGACCGGATACCCGTGGTGGCATCCGGCCATCGTGCTCGCCGTGATGAGCGTGATCACCGCCCTGTCGGCGTTTTTCGCGCGCACACGCGTCGAGCCGATCGACGCGAGCTAGCGCTTCGTCGACCGCGCGGCGAGCGCGGTCAACAGCCCGGCGGCCGTGTCGGCGTCGTCCACCGTGACGACGACCGCGCGGCCGTCGCGGCGATGCACCTCAAGCGCCTCACCCCCGCGGGTGACGACCCCGAGGCGCCGGCCGAGTCCCCAGCGGATTCCGTATCCGCCGAACTCGCCCAGCGGCACGACCTGCGACGTCGACGCGCTCGCGATGTCGTCGAGCGGCACCCGGAACTTCGGCCAGCCCAGCGCCGCGCGCACGGTCAGCCCCTCGCCGTCGACCCGCACCCGCCAACTGGCGGTCCCGAGCACGGCGACGGCGACCACGACCGGCACGATCGCGAGTGGCCATGCACCGCGGATCGCGATGACGAACGCGATGACGGCCGTCACCAGCGCGACGGTCAGGCAGAGCGCGACGATCGTCCACGTCGAGAAACGGGCGTGACCGACCCACACGACGAGCTCGCCGGGCGCGACGCGGATCGGAGCCGGCGCTGCCTGGGCCGCCGACGCACCGGACACCGCGCGGGGCATGAGGAACCAGCCCGCCGCCGCCAGAACCAGCGCCACGGTGAGGCCGACGGCGAACACCGGCAGGATCGCCGGCGACGCGGACCCGACGGCGAGGCCGCGCTGGATCGCCACCGACGCCGTGACGATGATGCTCACCAGCGTCACCGCGAACAGCGATGCCGCGGCGAGCAGCTTCTGCGTCGCCGTCGGTCCGGCGGGCCGTACCGTGCGCCCCAGGATGACGCCGAACATGAGCGGGATCAGCGCGCCCAGGGCCGCGAGTAGTACCGGCATGGTCCATGACGGCCCGAATGCGTCGGGAGTACCGCTGAAACCCCAATGCGTCGCCACGGTCGGCGGCAACTCGGGCAGCCAGGCGAGCTGCAGGGCAACGCCGATCGCCGCCAGGGTGACTGGGACGATGACGGCGACGAGCGCGATGCGCACCGGGAATCGGGTCATGACGTGTATTCCTCTCGGATCAAAGCGGTCACGGTGCCGACGCCGACGCCGAGCCGCCGTGCCTCGGCAACGAGTTCGCGCACCGTGGCGAGCAGTTCGTCGGGCAGGCCCGCGTTGTCGGTCACCACGGCACCTCGGCCGCGGCGCAGGTCGACGAGACCGTCATCGCGGAGTTCTTGGTAGGCCTTCAAGACGGTGTGGATGTTGATGTCGAGGGCCGCCGCGACCTCGCGGGCCGACGGCAACCGATCACCGGCCCGCAGTCCCCCGCGTGCGAGCTCGGCACGCACCGAGGCGGCGAGTTGATCGAAGATCGCCACGCCGGATGCCGGGTCGATACGAAAGAGCATGTCCACATCCTATTGTTCTATTTCAACTAGCACAACCAGTCACGGCCCCGGTCGTATGCTGTGTCAACCCGTCACCGCGCCTCGCACGTCGCAACAACGACCGCCTAATACGAGAGAGCAGCGACCATGAGCGACGACACCCCCACTCAGCGACTGCCGCAGCCCGGGGACACTCCCACCGATCGCATCGACCTGGTGTCGGTCGACGAGGACCCGCACGATGAAAAGCAGAAGTCGCGCGGCCTGCTGATCGGTCTGATCATCGCGGGGGTACTGCTGCTGATCGCCCTCATCGTGCTGCTGTTCTTTCTGTTCGGGCCGAAGGGCGACGGTGGCCACGAGGCCATCGACACGGCCAGTCCCGCACCGAGCGCGACACCAGAAGGCAGCCCGAGCGCTACGCCGACGGCCGAACCCACGCAGGAGCCGCCGACCCCCGTCGCGACCATGGACGGGTTCACGGTCAGCACCCCGACCGTGTTCTGCGGGAAGAACGGGCAACCCGATCAAATCGACCTCGGGTTCGAATGGAGCAGCTCGAACGGCTCGCAGATGTTCTTCGGGATCGACACCGACGATGCGTCGACCGCCGCCTTCTTCAGCGAACTGCCGCTCGATGGCACCAGCGCGACAGACTTTCCAAGCGGATACGTGCCATACCAGTACGTCTGCGGCAACCAGGACGTGACCTACACGATGACCGTCGTCGACGACAGGGGCCACAAGTCCAGCAAGTCGGTCACGGTGACCGACGTCAACTTCAACAACTAAATGGGTCGTTCAACCGATATCGCAAACCGTCAGGCAGAAATATCCTGACTCGCGTCAACCCTGCACCGCACTCCATCCGTCGCGACAGTGACGCATCACACGCAGACACCTCCTGAAAGGCACACCATGACCACCGCACCGATCCCCACGGGCCCGACCGGCACCGCCGGCCCGAACAAGGTCCTCATCGCGCTCATCGCCGTCGGCGCCGTCCTCGTGCTGGCGATCGTCGCGATCGCCTTCCTGCTGATCGGACAGAACTCCAGCGGAGGCAATATCAACTCGGGTGACGCGGGGCCGACGCCCACCATCGGCGAGACGGCGACTCCGGCCGCCGAGCCGACCGACGAAGCCACCGACGAGAACAGCGGCGGCGACGACGGGGACGACGGTGGCGATGCGCCCGTCGACAACTCGGTGCGCTTCACGAGCTTCAACGCCAACCTGCAGGTCGCCTGCGACCCGACGGGCCAGGCCGACGAGAAGGCGCAGCCGCAGATCTCGTGGTCGAGCGCCAACGCGGTCAAGGCCTACTGGACCCCGAACGCACAGGAGGCCAACGCCGACAATGGCTACCAGGTCGGTGCCAGCGGCGACCAGAACACGATGTCCGAGTCCAAGGGGCCGGGTGAGCGGTACGAGTTCCCGTGCAACCACGACCAGTTCTTCGACACCACCATCACCCTGGTCGGGGCGAACGGCGAGAAGGTCAGCAAGACCGTCCGATTCGAGGACGTGAACTGGAACTGATCCGTCCTTGAACCACCCGAGAGGGGCGACTTCGATCGCCTCTCTCGTTTTTTTTGCTGATCAGAGGCATGTTCTTCGCGTCCCGTGTCAACCTCCGAGGCCCGCTCGCACGTTGTGAAGTCAGAGCGGCCGATACGCGGCCCCCACGACGAACAGGAGCACGGCCATGAACGACGACCTCCCCACCGCCCGTTTCGATCAGCTCGGCAGCGATGCCCCTACAGCCAGCCTGGCCGTCGTGGCACCGGCGACCGCGCCCCGCCGGGGGTCGCGCGGTCTCATCGGCGCGCTGGTTGCCGTCGGCGCTGCCACCGTGCTCGCCATCGCCGCCGTCGGCGTCGTGGCCGCCGCGCCGACCGGCTACGACGCCACCCCGGCCGGTACCACCAACGCCGATCTCGGACCCTCCCCCGTGTCGGCACACCCGTCGCACGTGCTGCAGCCCGTGGTCGACGGCCCCGTGTTCGAGCCGGTCGGCGAACCCACCGGCACGTATGACTCGAACCCTCCGGCCGAGACCGTGACAATCATCGACTTCTCGGTGTCGAACACCGCGGTGTTGTGCAACACCCAGTCTCCGGTCTACATCCCGCAGCAGATCTCGTTCACCTGGAACGTGGTCGGTGCCGAGCGTGTGTTCTTCGGCGTCGACACCATCGACGCGCAGGCCGAGCCGATGTTCGTCGACCTGCCGCACGCCGGCAACAGCCACACGGAGTTCCCGATGGGCTACGAGGACTACGCGTACTCGTGCCCCGTGCCCAGCCACCAGTACACGTTGACCGCGGTCGATGACCAAGGCCACGCGGTGAGCCGAACGGTCACCGTGGTCAACAACGGCGACACCAGCTACTGAGTTGTCGCCGCAAGCGGGGCCGCGTATCGGGCGCGGTCCCGCTTCTCTGCGCGGCCCGCCGACGCCGTGGATGAGAGTCGTCTCATGCTCGCGCCGGGGTGCAGTCGTGTCCTCCAATATGTGGACATGCGTACGGGAGCCATGGGAGTGCTGATCGTCGTTGCCGTGGGGGCGACGGTGGCGATCGGTGTGTCCGCTGTGGCCGTGGCGATGACGCCGGGCGAGAGTGCAGGAGAGGTGCAAGCAGTCCCGGCGATCGCAGCGCCCGACCAGACGGCATCCGTCGGCGCGGCGCTGAGCGCCGTCGTCGGAGGAACCGGTCCCCGGATCGCGGAACCGCCGGCGCCCGTGGCGTTGGGTGCCCCTGAGGGGATCGGCGCCGCTGAGCCGACGAGGGCAGACGAGCCCACCAGCACGCAGGCACCGACGGCCACGACGACGCCTCCGGCGCCGCCAGCTGCTCCGGCACCTGCTGCTCCCTCCGCTCCGCCTGCGCCGCCCGCCGCATCGCCCGCGCCGAGCGGGAACGCCAACGCGAACTCGAACTCGGGCAGCGGCAACTCAGGCAGCGGCAACTCAGGCAAAGACGCCGACAAGGCCGCCAGGGATGCCCTGAAAGCGACGCTCAAGGCAGCAGAAAAGGCTGCCAAAGAGGCGCTGAAGGCAGCGAAGGAAGCCGCCAAGGCCGATAAGGACAAGAAAGACAAGCAGGACGACTAGGTTTCCGGCGACGGACTGGGGTTCGTCGTCGGATTGCAGGAAACACCCACAGACAATCGATGCCGTCGTTTTCGGGTTCGACGGCAGGACCAGGGTGCAGGGGGCGCGGCGGGGGCCGCGCCTCCTTCTGCATGTCCGGCGCGCTCACGCGTCGAGGTCAGACCAGGCGGTAGCCGGCTCCGCGGACGGTCTCGATGCGGTCGGCACCGATCTTCGCGCGCAGATATCGCACGTAGACGTCGACCACGTTCGAGCCGGGGTCGAAGTCGAATCCCCACACCGTCGCGTGAAGGTGCTCGCGGCTCAGCACCTCGTCGGGGTGTCGCAAAAACTGCTCCGCCAGCGTGAACTCGCGGGCCGAGAGCTCGATCCAGCCTGCCCCCGCCGAGATGCGGTGGCTGTGCAGATCGAGCGAGATGTCGAGGTGGCTGAGCACGGTGGCCTGAGCTCCGGCCCGACGCAGGCGCAGCTTGACGCGCGCCAGCAGCTCATCGAACTTGAAGGGCTTGGGCATGTAGTCGTCGGCGCCGCCCGTCAGCCCGGCCACGGTATCCGCGCCGGAGGTACGCGCCGTGAGCATGATGACCGGGGTGGTGGTGTCCGTCTCGCGCAGCGCGCGTAGCACCTCGAATCCGTCGAGTTCGGGCAGCCCCACGTCGAGCAGCACCAGATCATGGCGGCCACTGCGCGCCTGCTGCAGGGCCGACAGCCCGTCCGCCGCCACGGTGGTCTGGAACCCCGCCGCGTTGAGCCCGCGCTCCAGAAAGCTGGCGATCCGTTGCTCGTCCTCTGCCACCAGGATGGTCGTCATACCGGCACGGCCACCTTCGCGGGAGAGTGCTGCGCGGGCAGTACGAAACCGATGCGGGAGCCGGTCGGTGTCGACGCCACCGCCACCTGTCCCGCGTGCGCGGCGACGATCGAGCGCACGATCGACAGCCCGAGGCCCGACCCGGAGATCTCGCCGCTGTCCTCGCGCGCGTGCCGTTCGAAGATGCGCAGCTCGGCACCCGGCGGGATGCCGGGACCGGAATCCTGCACCCAGAATTCGACGGACCCCTCGTAGTCCACGCACCCGATGACGATCGGCGACTCGGCGGGCGAGTACTTCACCGCGTTGTCGACGAGCTGAAGCCAGGCCTGCACGATCTTCGCGCGATCGACCGAGACGGTCGAGTTCGTGGTGATGACCGAACGCCAGACGCGTCCGGGGATGCCGCGTGATTTGGCGAACACCTCGGCCGCGAGTTCTCCGGCGTGCATCGACTCGCGTCGGGTGACGAGCATGCGGCTCTCTGCCAGCACCTCGATCTCGTCGATCAGCCCCGACATCCGGTCGAGTTCGTCGATCGCGATGAGTCGGGTGGTCTCGACGTCACGCGGATCGGCGGAGTTCATGAGCTCCACGTGCCCCCGCACGATCGTGATCGGCGTCTTGAGTTCGTGGCGCACGTCATCGAGAAGTCGGCGCTGGCCGGTGAGCGCTTCATCGAGCCGGTCGAGCATGTCATTGACGGTCGCGGTAAGGGCGGAGACGTCGTCGCGTCCCTCGACCGGGATCCGGGTGCCGCGGTCGGTCGCGGTGATGTCCTCCGCGGCGAGACGCAGCCGCCGGATCGGCGCGAGAAGCCGACCCGCCACCAGCCAGCCGATGAGACCGATGATCAGGATGACGCCGGCCGCCACCAGGACGTACGCGCCCGTCGCGGCGGCGAAGTCGTCGAGTTCGGCGCCCACATCGACCGCGAGCACGAACACGCCCCGGTCGGCGTCGATCGCGACAGGGACCGCGATGTAGCGCAGGTCTCCCTGCTCGGTCGATGCGGTTCCGGCGCGCACCGTGCCGTCGGCCACCTCGGCGAGGATCCGATCGATGAACGCGGGGTCGGTGGGCACGTCGAAGGAGGCGACGATGCCGGGCACGAACGCCGGCCGTCCATCGAGAATGCCGAGCGAGCTGGAATGACGATCCGGCGGGACCTGCGCGACGATCGCCTCGAGCGCGTCGCGGGTGGTGTCGAACGCCGGTGAGTCGTCGTCGCCGAGCGCGATCAGGCGCGCCGCGACCACCTCGTCGTTGAGCCGTTCATCGATCCCCGAGAGAACCGATTGCCTGCCCACGAGAAAGGCAGCACCACCGGCGGCGATAAGGCCCAGCACGGTGACCGTCAGAATCGTCGCGAGAATGCGCGATCGCACAGACCAGCCCGTGCGTCGCTCGCCCCACCGATTCGACATCCTGCCAGCATGGGTGCCCCGCGCCGCCCGCGCATTCCCCACTAGGGGGGCTTTAGACTCGCAGTGGATCGATCGAGATCCGACACTCAGGCACCTCAACATCGACACGGTGCCGCATATAGAAGAGAGCACACCGTGACGTCTGCGATTCCCGAGAAGCCCGCCCTCGAGGGGCTGGAAGCCAAATGGGGCCAGATCTGGGATGCCGAGGGCACCCACCGCTTCGACCGTGAGGCCGCGCTGGCGGCCGGCAAGGCATCCGTGTTCAGCGTCGACACGCCACCGCCGACCGCGTCGGGCAGCCTGCACATCGGCCACGTGTTCAGCTACACCCACATGGACCTGGCCGCGCGGTTCCAGCGCATGCGCGGGCAACACCTCTTCTATCCGATGGGCTGGGACGACAACGGCCTGCCGACCGAGCGCCGCGTGCAGAACTACTACGGCGTGCGGTGCGACCCGACGCTCCCCTACGTCGATGGCTACGTGCCGCCTCTCGAGGGCGGCGACAACGCCAGCACCAAGGCCGCCGATCAGGTGCCGATCTCACGCCGCAACTTCATCGAGCTGTGCGAGCGGCTCACGGCCGAAGACGAGAAGCAGTTCGAGACGCTCTGGCGCGACCTCGGCCTGAGCGTCGACTGGTCGCTGACCTACCGCACCATCGGCCCCGAGGCGCAGCTCGCCGCCCAGCGCGCGTTCCTGCGCAACCTGGCACGTGGCGAGGCCTACCAGGCCGATGCCCCCACCCTCTGGGACGTGACCTTCCGCACCGCCGTGGCGCAGGCCGAGCTCGAAGACAAAGATCAGCACGCCGCGTACCACCGGGTGTCGTTCCACAAGCCCGACGGATCGACCATCGAGATCGAGACGACGCGACCCGAACTGCTGCCCGCCTGCGTGGCGCTGGTCGCGCATCCGGATGACGAACGGTACAAACCGTTCTTCGGCACCACGGTGACGACCCCGCTGTTCGGTGTCGAGGTGCCCGTGCTCGCCCACCACCTCGCCCAGCAAGACAAGGGCTCGGGCATCGCGATGATCTGCACGTTCGGTGACGTGACCGATGTGGTCTGGCAGCGCGAACTCGACCTGCCGATCCGCGCCGTCATCGGTCGCGACGGTCGGCTGCTGCCCGAGGCACCGGCAGCCGACGCGTTCGGTGTCGGCGGTGCCGAGGCGTACGCCGAGCTCGCCGGCAAGACGGTCTTCAGCGCCAAAGCCCGCGTGGTCGAGCTGCTGCGCGAGTCCGGTGACCTGATCGGCGACCCCAAACCGATCACGCACCCGGTGAAGTTCTTCGAAAAAGGCGACAAGCCCCTCGAGATCATCAGCACGCGTCAGTGGTACATCACGAACGGTGCGCGCGACGAAGCGCTGCGCGCCAAGCTGCTGGATGCGGGACGGGCCATCGATTTCCACCCCGACTTCATGCGGGTGCGGTACGAGAACTGGGTGGGCGGACTCACCGGCGACTGGCTGATTTCGCGCCAGCGCTTCTTCGGCGTGCCGATCCCGGTCTGGTACCCGCTCGACGGCGAGGGCGAGCCGCTGCGCGAGCAGCCCATCACGCCCGGCGAAGATCTGCTGCCGGTCGACCCCTCGTCAGATGCCGCACCCGGCTACGACGAGGCGCAGCGCGGGCAGCCCAACGGCTTCGTGGGCGAGCTCGACATCATGGACACCTGGGCGACCTCGAGCCTCACCCCGCAGATCGCGGGCGGATGGGCCGTCGACGACGAACTGTTCGACCTGGTGTTCCCGTACGACCTGCGGTCGCAGGGGCAAGACATCATCCGCACGTGGCTGTTCTCGACGGTCCTGCGGGCCGAGCTCGAGCACGGCAAGGTCCCGTGGAAGCACGCCGGCCTGTCGGGCTTCATCGTCGACCCCGATCGCAAGAAGATGTCGAAGTCGAAGGGCAACGTCGTGACGCCGGCGGCCATGCTCGATGAGCACGGGTCGGATGCGGTGCGCTACTGGGCGGCATCGTCACGTCTGGGAACCGATGCGGCCTTCGATCCGCAGAATCCGAAGCAGATCAAGATCGGGCGCCGACTGGCGATCAAGGTGTTGAACGCGGCGAAGTTCGTGTACTCGTTCACCGAGGTCTCGACAGGCTCGACCACCGCGGTCACGCATCCGCTCGACGTCGACATGCTCGCCGAGTTGGCGGTCGTCGTGCGCGAGGCGACGAAGGCGTACGAGGGCTACGACCACGCGCGTGCGCTCGAGGTCACCGAGCAATTTTTCTGGACGTTCTGCGACGACTACCTCGAGCTGGTCAAGGAGCGCGCCTACGAAGGCGACCGCAGCTCGGTGTCGGCACTGCGCCAGGCCGTCGACGTGATGCTGCGGCTGCTCGCCCCGGTGATCCCGTTCGCGACCGAGGAGGTGTGGCGCTGGACGCACGACGACTCGATCCACCGTGCGGCCTGGCCGGTTCTCGAATCGGAGGCGCCCCGCGGTCTGCTTCCGGCCGCGAGCGCGGCTCTGATCGGCATCCGGCGTGCCAAGACCGACGCGAAGGCGTCGCAGAAGACCGAGGTGCTGTCGGCGACTCTGGTCGGCCCGGCGCTCATCGCCGAGGCTGTCGACGATCTGCGTGCTGTGGGACGCATCGGCGAACTGACGCTCGTCGAGGCCGACGAGATCGCGGTCACCGACATCGTGCTCGCCGAACAACCCGAAACGCCCGAGGCCTGATGCGCCGCCCGGTCGCCGTCGCGGTGACCGGGCTCGCGCTGTGCCTGCTGGCCGGCTGCTTCCCGGTGAGCGATCCGGTCGTCGAGCCGACGTTTCCGGCTGAGCCGCTCAACCGGTACCCGCTGACCGAGCTCACCGATCCCGCCGTGCTGGAGTACTGCCCCGCGCAACCGGCCGAGCACTTCGAGGGGTTCACCGCGCACGAGGTGGTCTACATCTGCCGCGGCGATGAGCACCGGGCGACGGACGGCACCAGCACGTACGGCCCGTGGGAGACGGTCTACCGCGTCGTCGATCCGACCTCGATCCTCGAGCGCTACTCGCTGCCGAACGACACCCGCATCGTGCTCGCCTGCCCACGCGGCGATCTCGACCCGCTCATCGTGTGGGTGCATTCGGGGGGAGCCGTCACCGCCGTCTACGCCCCCGTCAACGGCTGCGGCTACGCGCGCGGCGAGATGGTCGAGGCGTACCAGAAGGCCGAACGCGAGCTGATCGTCGAGGTCGACACGAACGGCCCGGTCGACGAGCACGACACCCCCGCCGAGCATTGAGGACAATGGAGACATGAAGCTCGTCATCGCGGCGCTGCTCGTCGCGGGGGTGCTCGCCGGGTGCAGTGGGCCTGCGCCGGAGTCGAACCCCTACCTGACGGCCGTCCCGGGCGCGAACGGACCCGGCACCGCGCCCGGCGACGGCGTGTACCCGCTCGTCCCGGCGACCCACGCCCACATCCAGTTGCAGTGCCCGCTGATCTCGGCGGTGCACTACGACCCGGCCGAGATCCCGGCGGACCAGGTCGACGGTGTGTTCGTCTGCACCACGGCGCCGTACACCGACGCACCCGACGGCACCCCGCAGATCGAGGAGTTCGTCGACCGGGTCGCGAACGCCGACATCCCCGCCCTTCTCGACGCGTACGCCGAACCCTCCGATGGCGCGTGCACGATGCAGGTGGAAGACCCGTTGATCGTCTGGCTGCCCTACGGTGACGAGCGGATCACGCCGGTCTACGCACCGCGCGACGTGTGCGGGTTCCCGTCCGACTCGGCCGCGGCCGCGTACGACGGGCTCGAACTGCACCGCCTGCTGGTGGCCCGCGAGAAGCTGAAGACCTGACGACGGGATGACCCGATGACTGAGATCCGACCGATCGCCGCGAGCGACCACGACGCCTGGCGGGGGCTGTTCCGCGACTACGGCCTCTTCTACGAGACCGAGTTCTCTGACCAGGTGCTCGACGGTGTGTGGGGGTGGCTGCTCGACCCCGCGCACGAGGTGTCGGCGCTCGTCGCCGACGACGCGGGCGAACTCGTCGGCCTCGCGCACATCCGCCGGCTTTCCGACACGTTCACGGCCGGGACCGGCTGGTTCCTCGACGACCTGTACGTGCTGCCCGATCACCGCGGGCAGGGCATCGCGCGGGCCCTGATCGAGCGCGGCTATCAGGATGCGACGGCGGCCGGTGGCGGAACGTTTCGCTGGATCACCGCTGCCGACAACGAGACCGCACAGGTGCTGTACGACCGCCTCGCGACGCGCGCCGACTGGGTCGTCTACGAGAAGGAGTTGGGCTGATGCAGCTCGGAACGCGCTGGGCCGTCGGTGCCACGCCACCGGATCGCCTACCCCCGGCCGTGGTGACGGCGGTGGCCGAGGTCGAGGACGAGCTCACGGGCATCGACACGACGCAGTGGCGGTGGACGCTCACCTGGCTCGAGGGGCGACCCGTCGTCGAGCTCGACGACGGAACGACACTCAGATACGACCCGGCGAGCGACTCGGTCAGCCGGCACGACCCTCAGTGACCGAACGCATGAACGCCATGAGCCTCTCGGCAATGTAGGCCGGCTCTTCGTACGCCAAGAAATGGCCACCGCGGGGTGCGGACTCGTAGAACCGGATGTCGCTGGCGGCGCGCTCCGCGATCGAGCGTGGGAAGAGCGGCATGTTCCATTCGTGGCTCTGCGTCACGGCCACGGGAACAGTGATCGTGGGACGGCTGGCGTTCAGCGGCGCGTCGAGGTCGTGCTGGGTCGAGGTGTCGAACGAGCCCGTCGACCAGTACAGCGTGAGCAGCGTGCACAGCTCGTCGCGGTCGAAGCGCGACTCGAGGTCGCCGCCGTTGTCGCTCCACGCCCAGAGCTTGTCGAGGATGAAGGCGGCCATTCCGGCCGGTGAGTCCATCATCGCCGCGGCGATCGTGTCGGGTCGACTGGCCAGCATCGCGTCGTAGCCGCCGTCCTGCTCACCGCGCACGTCGTCCGAGTCGATCCAGAGCTGCTCGGCCGACGTGATCGGCTCGGCGTATTCGCCCGGGAACGGCCCGTGGATGACGTGGAGACCGGCGACCTCGTCGGGGTGATCGGCGGCCAGCCAGCCACACGCCGAGCCCCCCACGTCTCCCCCGAAAGCGAAATAGCGGTCGTACCCCAGGCCGCGCATGAGGCGGTGCAAGCGCTCGCCGATCGCCCGGCGCGTCATCGGCTCGTCGAGGAGGTCAGAGTAGAGATAGCCCGGAAGCGACGGCACGACCACGTCGACATCGAGCAACTCGGCGAGTGGCAGCAGTTCGGTGAACGCGCTGGGCCAGCCGTGAGTGAGCAGCACCGGCGGACGCGTGGGGTCGCGGCGGAGGTGCACGAAGTGCATGCCCTCGTCGAGGAACTGCGGATAGCCGTTGAGCCGCCGCTCGGCCGCGCGCCAGTCGAACCGGTCGGCCCAATAGCCGACCAATGTCTGCAGGTAGGCCGGATCGACCCCCGCCTCCCACCCCGGAGCGGTCGGGTGCGGGAATCGCGGATCGGTGCGCGCCGCGACGCGCTCGTCGCGCACGATCCGCGGCCTCGCGAACCGGGTGTTCGCCAGCCGCGACCGCAGGTCGTCGATCACGCTGTCGGGCACGGCGATCGTGAAGGGCCGGGGCGTCATTTCAGCAGGTGGTACATGCCCGTGAGGGCAGAGCGTCGGGCCTCTACGGCCGCGTCGTGCACCCGTTGGTGGTCGCGGCGCTGTCGCAGTTCGTCGTCATCGATCGGGCGCGCCGAGCGCGATCCCCAGCGCTCGAGGGCCCGCCCGACACGCACCGCCAGCCACGGTACTCCGCTGATCTCGTACGTCATCGCCATCGTCTCTACTCCCTCTCTCATCAGAATTTCTTTTCGCTACTAGCCACATTTGCCGAGGTCTTGCCTGCCTCCGGAGCGACCTCCTGCCCGCGCACCAATGGGAACGCGTTGAGCTGCACCTGCACGGGCCAGGCGCCCGGCGACGGGGTGGTCTTGTAGGCGTCGAGGTACTTCCACAGCACCACGTCGATGTCTTTCAGCAGCGCCGTCAGCTGGTCGGGGGTGAGCCGCAGATTGATCGTGTCGGCCACGCCGAGCTGCTCCCACTCGGCGCTCAGCACGCCCTCATCCGTGTTGATGTACTCCCGGAACGCGGCCTCGCGACCCCGGATGAATTCGTCGTTGACCAGGCGCGACGCAAGCCGCTCCGCACTGCCGGCGGGGAACTCGGCAGGATCGGGGATCGAGATCGGTCCCGGCCGGCGCTCCCACCACCGCTCGCGCGCGTTGCCGCGCGTGGTGTCTTCGCGCACGAGCCCGTGCTTCTCGAGCTGGCGAAGGTGATAGCTGGTGGCCCCGCTCGATTCGCCGAGCCGCTCGCCCAGCCCGCTCGCCGTGAGCGGCCCGTACATCGACAGCTCGTCGAGGATCTTGATGCGAAGCGGGTGCGCGAGCGCACGCAGCTGATCGGTGTCGAGCTTGCGACCGTGCTGGGGCAGCGGGCGGTCGCCGGGGATGGTCATGATGCAAAGGTAACATTGCAAAGAAACCTTTGCAATGATTTCTTTGCGAAGGTCAGCCCTGCGCTTCGACCAATGTCTTCAGTTTCTGCAGCGACGCATCCACCGCCTGCTGCATCTGGTCCTTCGCCAGAGAATCGAACTCGCCGGCGTCGAGCCGCGCCTCGACCTTGTCGAGCTCGGCCTCGGCAACCTGGTGGGCCTCGGCGGACTGACCCTCCATCGCCGTGTCGAGTGCGGCATCCCACGAACCCTCCGGCCGAGCCCAATCGGTGTCGCCATCCAGGGTCAAGGTCGTTACCCCCTCCCCCTCGACCAGCCGGTAGGTCGCAACCGAATCGCCGCCCTGATACGTCGTGCGGAACTCGAGCTGCGCCGGAGGGTCGTAGGCGAGGATCTCGACCGTCACCTTGCCCATCGGCGGGGTGTCGGTCGTGCTCGTCCAGCCGGGATGCAACTGCGAGGCGTCCTCCGGCATCCCGCCCGGCGCGCCCAGCCACGCCGTGAGCTTGACCGGGTCGACCAGCCACTCGAAGACATCCGCCGCCGTCGCCGCGATCTCGACCCTGCCGTGTGTCAGCATTCCCATGCGCCGCAGACTAGCCCCGCCGTCGCCGTTCTAGGCTCATCAGGTGACCGAGTCCCTTTCAGCCGACAATCCCTTCGCCTCCCCCAGCACCCTCCCCTACGGCCTTCCCCCGTTCGCCGAGATCAAGGACGAGCACTTCGAGCCCGCGTTCGAGGCGGGGATGGCGGAGCAGCTCGCCGAGGTGCAGGCGATCGTCCGTAAGCGCGACTTCCCCATCTTCGAGAACACCTTCGACGCGCTCGAACGCAGCGGGCAGCTGCTCGAGCGGGTTGCGAACGTGTTCTTCAACAAGAGTTCGGCCGACTCCAACGACTTCACCAACGACCTCGAAGAGAAGCTGGCGCCGCTGCTCGCCGCCCACCACGATGCGATCGTTCTCGACAGCCAGCTCTACTGGCGGGTGAAGACCGTCTTCGACCAGCTGGAGACCAGCGACATCACCGAAGAGCAGAAATACCTCGTCGAGCGCTGGCACACCGAGATGACGCTCGCGGGCGCCGGGCTCGACGACGAGGCCAAGACCACCCTGCGCGATCTGAATCAGCGGATCTCGACCCTCACCACGCGCTTCGAGAAGAATCTGCTCGCCGACACCAACGACCTGGCCGTGCAGGTCACCGACGAGACCGAACTGGCCGGGCTCGATGCGGGCGAACTGTCGGCCGCCGCCCAGGCAGCCACGGACCGTGGGCTCGACGGCTGGCTCATCACCCTGGTTCTGCCCACCGGGCACCCCTACCTCGCTACCCTCACCCACCGGCCGACGCGCGAAGCCATCATGACCGCGTCCCGTGCCCGAGGCTCGCACGGGGGCGAGAACGACAACCGCGAGGTGCTGCTCGAGATCGTTCGGCTGCGCGCGCACCGCGCCGCATTGCTCGGATTCGCGAACCACGCCGCGGTCGTGCAGGCGGACGAGACCGCCGGGTCGCCTGAGGCCGTCGCCGAGATGCTGACCCCGCTGGCCGCGTCGGCGGCCAAGAACGCGCGCGAAGAGCAAGTGGACCTCGACGAGATGAACCCCGACGAGGTGCTCGAAGCGTGGGACTGGGCGCTCTACACCGAGAAGGTGCGGCAGGCGAAGTACGACGTCGACACGGCCGCGCTGCGCCCCTGGTTCGAAGCCGAACGCGTGCTGCAGGACGGCGTGTTCTGGGCGGCGACCCAGCTCTACGGCGTCACGTTCACCGAGCGCGGCGACCTCGCCGCGTACCATCCCGACGCCCGAGTGTTCGAGGTGACCGATGCCGACGGCACCGGGGTCGGGCTGTACGTGCTCGATCTGTACACGCGCGACTCCAAGCGCGGCGGTGCCTGGATGAACCCGCTGATCTCGCAGAACGACCTGCTCCAGCATCCGGTGGTCGTCGTGAACAACCTCAACGTCCCCAAGCCTGCCGCGGGCGCGCCGACGTTGCTGACGTTCGACGAGGTGTCGACGTTCTTCCACGAGTTCGGCCACGCATTGCACGGGCTGTTCGCGCGCGTGACCTACCCGAAGCTCGCGGGCACGAACGTGTTTCGCGACTTCGTCGAGTTCCCCAGCCAGGTCAACGAGATGTGGATGCTGTGGCCCGAAGTGCTGGCGAACTACGCCAAGCACCACGAGACCGGTGAGCCGATCGACCAGGGTGTCGTCGAACGCATCCGCGCGAGCGAGACGTTCAACGAGGGCTTCGCCACCAGCGAGTACCTCGCGGCCGCCCTGCTCGATCAGGCGTGGCACACCCTCGATCAGGATGCTGCGGCAGCCGTGACGGACGTGGCCGCCTTCGAGGCGACAGCTCTCGCCGCCGTCGGCCTCGACAACCCGGCCGTTCCGACCCGGTATTCGAGCACCTATTTCGCGCACGTGTTCTCGGGCGGTTACGACGCCGGGTACTACTCGTACATCTGGAGCGAGGTGCTCGACGCCGACACGGTCGAGTGGTTCA
>JBDTQN010000012.1:0-22072 GCA_039932215.1 Pseudolysinimonas sp.
ACGCGGCGACCGTCGCGGGCGGGTTCGCGTTCACCGAGAACATCCAGTACTTCGGCCTGCAGATCGCCGAAGCCGGGGGCCTCGACGGCAGCGTCGGCGAGATCTTCTTCGTCCGCGGCATCCTGTCGCCCTTCGCCCACGTGATGTTCACCTCAATGACCGGACTTCTGATCGGTCTCGCGGCGCGTCGGGGCAGCATCCTGCTCTCGATCGGTGCGTTCTTCGTGGGACTGATCCCCGCGATCCTGCTGCACATGTTCTGGAACGGTGCGCTGTTCTTCGTCTACGACTTCTACGGGTACTACCTGATCGTGCAGGTGCCGCTGTTCGCACTCGCCGTGCTGATGGTGTTCCTGCTGCGACGTCGCGAGGCGAAGATGACGCAGCAGCACCTGTCTGAGTACGCCGCCGCCGGCTGGTTCAACGCCGACGAGGTGTCCACTCTCGGAACCCCGGCCGGCCGTCGTCTGGCGCGCAAGTGGGCGCGCCAGCACGGGCTGGGCAAGGTGATGAAGGAATACATCAAGGACGCCACTCACCTGGCGTTCACGCGCAACCGCATCGTCACCGGACGCGACCGCATCGGTTCGCAGAAAGACGAGCAGGTGCTGCTGTACCAGGTCGCCGAATCGCGCCGGGTGCTCGCGGCCTCGCAGCCGAAGCAGGCCGCCGTGCCCGCCGAGCGCGTGCCCGCCACCCCGGCGAGCTAGCAGCTGCTCAGCGGCCGAAGATGTCGCCGAATACGCCCCACACCCAGAATCCGCCGACGATCACGAAGATGATCACCGACGCGAGAGAGACCCGGCGCTTCAGGCGTGCGCCCTGTGGCGCGACGTAGTTCGCCGCGAAGTTGCCGACGCGTTCGTCGACGTACCGGTCGGTCTGGGTGAGCGTCTTCGCGCCGACCGTGTCGATGATGCGGAACAGCCGCGCGTACATCGACGCGTCGCCGGTCACCAGCGCAACCGTGGAGTACACGAACATCCAGTCGTCGATGATCTCGACGTCGAACGGGGCCGCCTCGTCGATGAGCAGCGCCATCAGGTCAGGGGTGAACACATACAGCGCGTCGCGCTCATACTCTTTCGGGCAGTACAGCGTGAAGTACTGATCGAAGTCGCCCTCGAGCGACAAGATCTGGGACTTGTCGAAGCTGGCCGGCAGGTTCGAGCCGAAGAAGCCGTTGTTCGCCTTCGAGTCGAGCACCATGTTCGGGAGCTTTCGGTCGAGATGGAACGCCAGAAACCCCCAGGTGCGGGTGCTGCGGTTCTTGCCCGACCCCGTCGTATATCGGTAGTTGCCGAAGTCGATGAAGCGGCCGCCCTCAGCGACGTCGCGGCGGACGTGGTCGACCGCCTGACGCGTGTCGCCGAGCTGGAAGATCGCGCCCGGATAACCGGGGTTGGGATCCATCGGCGAGAAGATCAGTCCGTTGGCGGTCGCGAACTTGTCCATGCGCGCCCACGTCGCCCAGCGCTTGCCGAAGGTGCCGACGCCGCTGATGACGGCGAACGCGATGAGCGCGATCACCCCGAGCACGATGAGCAGGGGCACGATGGTCCGGGCGGCGTCACCCGACGAAGCGAGGCTGGCGAGTATCGAGCCCATGCCGAGTGCCCCGAAGATCAGGAACAACGCGATCGGCACAACGAACACGACGGCGATGATGCTGCCCGCCTGCCAGGTGGCCCAGGTCGCGCCGGAGGCCTTCGCCTTCGCCTTCCAGGCATCCACCTCGGAGTCGGGCATCGGCTGGGTGAGGGCGCTGAAGTCGATCGTCGTGGTCGGCATGAAACGAGGCTATCCCCGGAAACCCTTGACTCCCCGCCCGCACGGGTGCACCCTGGACGCAGATCAACTCATCGCCCGGAAGCGTCGGAGCCAATGGCCCGCCACTGGGCGATGAGTCTGTTAACGCACCTACGATCAGAGGATGAACCGGGTCGTCACGTTCGCAGAGTTCGGGGGACCGGACGTGTTGCGCATCGAGCAGCGTCCCGTCGAGGAGCCCGGCGCGGGCCACGTGCGCGTGCGGATGGCGTATGCGGGCCTCAACCCGGTGGACTACAAGATCCGGCGGGGCGGGCCGCACTACGGCACCGATCTCCCGGCCACGATCGGCCGCGAGCTCTCGGGGGTGGTCGAATCGACCGGTCCCGAGGTCGAGCGCCTTGCCGCCGGCGACCGGGTGTTCGGCTCGATCCCGGTGGGGGCCCTCGCCGACACGGTGGTCGTCGCCGAGGGCAACCTGGCGTTCGTGCCCGACAACCTGGCGATGGATGTGGCGGGCGGCCTCGCGCTGGCCGGCCAGACCGCCTGGGACGCCCTCGCATCCCAGGGCATCAAGGCCGGCGACACGATCATCGTGAGCGCGTCCGCGGGCGGCGTGGGCGGCATCCTGTCGCAGCTGGCGGTTCACGCCGGCGCGCGCGTGATCGGATCGGCGTCGCCGGGCAACCACGACTGGTTGCGGTCGCGTGGGGTCGAGCCGGTCGAGTACGGGCCGGGGCTGGTGGATGCCGTGCGCGCTCTGGTTCCGGATGGCGCGACAGCGGCGTTCGACCTGCACGGTGCCGAATCGGTCGAGCAGTTCCTCGAGCTGGGGATTCCGGCGCAGCAGATCAACTCGATCGCGATGGGTCTCGCTGTGCCAGAGGGTGTTCAACGCGTCGGGCGAGGCGGACCGAGTCCCGACACGCTCGGCACGCTCGCCGCGGTGGTGGTCGACGGTGCGCTCGAGATTCCGATCGCGGCGCGGTACCCGCTCGAACGGGTCGTCGACGCCTACAAGTTTCTCGAGCGGGGCCACCTGCGCGGCAAAGTCGTCGTGAGTCCGTAATGGCAGTGGCACGGAGTAGAACTGCGTCATGACCGACGCAACGACCGTGACCGCCTGGATGAGCGACTACCTGCGCGCGTGGGATTCGAATTCGCCCGATGACATCCGCGCGATGTTCACCGACGACGCCGAGTACCGCACGGCACCATTCGACACACCCCGAGTCGGTATCGACGCGATCATCGCGGGCTGGATCGACGACCAAGACCAGCCGGGCGACCATCGCTTCACGTGGTCACTCGTCGGAATCGATGGCGACCTCGCGTTCGTCGAGGGCGACACGATCTACAACGAGGAGCGCCGGTACGCGAACCTCTGGGTCATCCGGTTCGCCGACGATGGTCGCGCCACCTCGTACACCGATTGGTACATGAAGCACCCGAGCTAGTCGCGGATGCAGCTTCCGGGCTGGATCGCCGTCGACATGCCCGGCGCCGCCGAGGCCACGGGCTGCAGTTCGGCGTTCGTCATCGCGTAGCCGAGTGTGTCGTCCGACGCGCTGCGGGCGAAGACGACTCCGGCGACGTCGCCGCCGGTCGTGAGCAGGGGTCCGCCCGAATTGCCGGGGTTCACGCGCGCCGCGAGCGAGTACACCTCGCGCGGCGCGTTGCCGGTGCCGTAGATGTTGGCGATCTGTTCGGTAGAGACGGCGAGCACCTCGGCGGCTCCGGTCGTGAACGGCCCACCGAACGGGTACCCGTCGACGACGGCATCGTCGCCGACCCGCAGTGTCGGCGACAGGTCGAGCGCGGCCACCGACAACCCCTCGACCGCGACGATGGCGAGATCATCGACCGGGTCGAAGTAGACGACCCGGCCGTCGAGGGCCTGGCCGTTGGGTGCCTCGACCACCGGCTCGGGTACGCCAGCGACCACGTGGGCGTTGGTGACGATCCGGTCGGTGGCGATGACGAATCCGCTGCCCGACTGGTTCTGCCCGCACGCGTACGCGTTGCCGCTGATGCGCACGACCGACTGTGCGGCGATTCCGAGCGCGTCGCTGCCCGTGTCGACGTTCGGGACTCCCGGCGAAGTGCTGATGCCGCCCAGGGCCTCCGCGATGCTCGGCAGGCCCTCTTCGAGCACGACCGAGCGCAACCGGGCGAGGGCGGCATCCACCGGTGCGGGGGTGATGTTCTCGATGCCGCGCAACACCCACGACCCCGAGATCGCCGCCGACAGGAACGGGATGCCCAGCGCGCCGACGCTGCCCGCGATGAGGGCGGTCACCAGGGCAGAGGTCACGAGATTCGCGATCGCCCCGAAGAACCGGTCGGCGCCGCTCAGGGCGCTCTCTTTCAGGCGCCCGCGCAGCACGCGCCCGACCGCGTTGCCCGCCGCGTGGCCGCCGACCAGCAGGGCCACTCCCAGACCGACGGTGACGACGGTGCGCCAGAACGGCGCGGGGATGACCTGGGCGACCAGCGGGATCGCGAAGAACGCGAGCACGCCGCCGGCGACGATGCCGAGGATGGTCGCGAGGCTGCGTGCGAAGCCGTTGCGCCAGCCTTCGCCCAGGTACACCAGAAACAGGAGCACGAGCAGCACGTCCAGCAGGCGCTCGGCGATCATGCTCGAAGCCTACGTGGGCGTCAGACCCCGGCGATGCGCCGATCGAGGTGTCGCTGTTCTGCGGGATTCGCGGTGAGGGCGCGGGCGCGGGTGAACGCCTCCCGCGCGAGGTCTCGCGAGGCCGTGCGCGCCAGCAGCTCGCCACGCGATGCCCAGTACAGGTGGTAGTTCTCGAGCGGTGTCGCGAGTTCATCGAGCAGGGCGAGCCCAGCGCGCGGCCCGTCGGCCATCGAGACGGCGACGGCGTGGTTCAGCGCCACGACCGGTGACCCGGCGACGCGCATGAGCTGTTCGTACAGGGCGGCGATCGTGATCCAGTCGGTGTCGGCCGACGTGACCGCGTTCGCGTGCTGCGAGGCGATCAGCGCCTGCAGTTGGTACTGACCGGCAGGTCCCGTGCCCAGAACGCGCTTCAGGATGCCATTGGCCTGCGCGATGAGGGCTCCGTTCCAGCGCGATCGGTCTTGATCGGCGAGCAACACGATGTCGCCGGCGCCATCGAGCCGGGTCTCGAGACGGGAGCGGTGATACAGCTCGAGCGCCAGCAGCGCCTCTGCTTCGGCCCTCGCCGGGCTGGGTCCCGGCAGCAATTCGATCGCGAGCCCGGTGAGGCGCAACGCTTCGTCTGCGAGCGAGACGCGCACGGCATCCGGTGACCCGCCGCGCGCCAGGTATCCCTCGTTGAACACCAGGTACAGCACGGTCAGCAATGCGTCGACGCGCTCATCGAGCTCTGCCGGGATCGAGAGCGGGATGCGGGCGTCGCGGATCTTGCGCTTCGCGCGCACGATGCGCTGGGCGAGGGTCGCCTCGGCCACCAGGAACGCGGCCGCGATCTCGGGGGTTGTCAGGCCGCCGACGAGGCGCAGCGTCAGGGCGATCTGGGTGTCGCGATCGAGGGCCGGGTGGCAGCACAGCAGCATGAGGCGCAACTGCTCGTCGCCCACCTCACGTGCTTCCACGATCGGCACCTCCTCCTGCTCGGCTGCATTGTCAAACGCCATGGTGGTCAACTCGGGAGCCGCGGCCTGCAGGCGGCGGCGGGCAGTCGCATCCCGACGCAGCCTGTCGATGATGCGGTTGTGCGCGACCGTGTACAGCCAGCTGGCGGGGTTGGCGGGGATGCCCTGGTCCGACCAGGTCTCCACGGCCTGGACCAGGGCGTCCTGGACGCAGTCGTCGGCCAGATCGACGCTAGAGAAACGCGCGGCGAGGAGAGCGAGCACGCGCCCGCTCTCCTCGCGCGCGAGCTTGGAGAGCGCCTCAGTTATGTCGCTCAGAGCTAGTTCACATCCACGGGGTTGCCGTCGGCGTCGGGCATCATCGCGACGGGGCGTACCTCGACCGAGCCGTCGCCGACGGGAAGCTTCTTCGCCCAGGCGAGGGCGGCATCCAGGTCGTCGACGTTGATGAGGTAGTAGCCGGCGAATGCCTCTTTCGTCTCGGCGAACGGGCCGTCGACCAGGCTGGTCGCGTTGTCGACGAACTTGACGGTCGTGGCGGTGGTGGTCGGCTGCAGGCTGGCGCCGCTGACGAGAACGCCGCTCTGCATGATGTCGCGGGTGAAGTCGCCCCATGCTTGGACGCTTTCGTCGAAGCCGGGGGCTCCGGGAACGAAGGGCTCCGACGGGGGCTGGGCGATGATGAGCATGTACTGCATGATGTGTGCCTGCTTCCTTAGTTCAGTAGACCGATGATGACAGCCATCACGAGCACGGTGACGAGCTCGTAGGCGGCCGTGATGAGCCAGATGCTGATCGGGCGGCTCTCGAACAGCTCGTGCACGAGGATCCGGGTGGCAGTGAATCCGGCCCACAGGCTCACGGCGGTGAGCAGCGCGGCGCCGAGGAACGGCGTGCCGAAGTGCGCAGACGCGACGTAGGTGGCGCCCGCCAGCACGATCGCGGTGATCGCCGAGGCGACGAACGAGCCGCCGTACGCGGCCACGCGGCTCTTGGGTTTGTTGGGGTCGACGCCGGTCAGCGCCTGCCAGCGGTTGCCGAACACCTTCGGCAGGTACCAGACGGTCCCGACGACCATGGTGCTGAGGGTGGCGAGAGCGACGGCGAGCCAATTGATGTGGAGGTCCATGAGTGCTTTCCCGGCGGGGTCTCTCCCCGCCTCCTGCACTGATGACGCAGAGCTCGGCCAGAATCGACAGGGTGAGCGAAAAATTCTTGATCAGACCGTTGAATGCGTCAGATCGGGATGCGTGGGGGCCTCTGTGGGACGGCTACAACGAGTTCTATGAGCGGGTCGGGCCGACGGCATTGCCTGCCGAGGTGACGGAGGCGACCTGGTCGCGGCTGATGGATGCGGCGGAACCCGTTCACGGCCTGGTTGCGGAAGTCGATGGCCGGATCGTGGGGCTGGCGCATTACCTTTTCCACCGCAGTACGACACTGCTGCACGACAACTGCTTGCTGCACGATCTCTACACGGTGCCGGAGGCGCGTGGGCTGGGCGTCGCGCGCGCCCTGATCGAGGCCGTCTACGAGGCCGCGGCGGCCGCGGGCTCGGCGCGGGTCTACTGGCAGACGCACCACACGAATACGCGTGCGCGTGCCCTGTATGACACCGTCGCGGAGTCGGGGTTCATGGTTTACCGGCACGACCTTTAGTGTTCGCGTTGCGGGCGCGCTCGGCTTCTTGCGCCGCGACCTCGGCCACGGTGGGCGCGGATCCGCCGCGACGGTGCGGTTGCCACCAGCGTCCGGCGCCGTCGACGGGGTAATCGGCCTGCAGCCGCTCGGTGCGTTGTTGCAGCTCGCGCTGCAGTTCGTCGGTGGCCTGGTGCACGTCGTGGGTCTCACTGATGACGATGGGCGGGCCGAACGAGAACAGCACGGGCACGCCGAAGCGTTCCCGCATCCGGGACTTCTGGCCTTTCGCCATGAGCCGGTGGCCGCCCCACACGGCGACGGGGATGATCGGAACGCCCGCCTCGGCCGCGAGCCGCGCTGCGCCGGTCTTGAGGGGCTGCACCTCGAATGCGCGGCTGACCGTGCCCTCGGGGAACACCCCGACGAGTTCACCCGCGCGCAGCGCCTCGATCGCGGCCGAGAACGCGGCGCTGCCCGCCTTGCGGTCGACCGGGATGTGTTTCATATTGCGCATGAACGCGCCGATGGGCCAGCGCTTGAAGGCCTCGATCTTGGCCATGAACCGGATGCGTCGGCGGTTGTGGTGCCAGGTGACCCATTCGACGAGGGCGAACTCGAGGTAGCCGAAATGGGTGATCGCGATGACGGCGCCCCCGGCATCCGGAATGTTCTCGGCGCCGTCGATGTGCGTCTTCACCCGCCAGATGCCGCCCAGCAGACCACGACCCAGCGTGATCGCGCCGGTATAGACCCACTCGCTCACGGGAACACCACGAGAGCGACGACGAGTCCGACCAGGCCAAGTACGACGCTGGTGCCGAGGGCGAGTATGAAGATGAGGCCTACCTTCGATCGGCTGCCGAAGAATCCCATGCGGAGGCGGCGGGATCCCTCGGTGAGCGGTTTCGCATCGACGTAGCGCCCGGTCTGGCGGAGCGCCTTTGCACCGACGACGCGACGGATGCGATCGAGCCGTTGCCAGAGGGCCGCCGACGACAGGTCGAATACGCCGCGGGCGTAGACGAACAGCTTGTCTTCGACGATTTCGACGTCGAAGTCGCCTGTTTCGTCGATCAGCAGACCCATCAGGTCGGGGGTGAAGACGTAGCGGGCGTCGGTCTCGTAGCCCTTGGGCCCGTAGAGCGTGAAGTACCGGTCGAAGTCGCCTTCGAGGCTGATCGTCTGGCCGCCGGCGATCGGCATGATGATGCTGGACAGGGTGCCGACGTCGTTGGAGCGCGCGTCGAGAACGTACTGGGGGAGCGCGGCGTCGAGCTGGATCGCCATGTAGCCGAGCGTCGCCACGTCGGTGGTGGTGAACGTGGTCGAGACGGTGCCGCCGGTGCCGGGCCAGACCTGGCCGCCCCCGACAGTGCCGGTGACGATACCGACCTCGAAGACGCCGGGCAGCTGGAACACGTCGGTCACCTGCGAGTTCTGCAGGTAGTCGAACATCGAGCCGACGAACTGCGGCTGTCCACCGCTTGCCGAGTAGGCGAGCCCGTTGGCGGCGGCGAAGGCCGCCTTGTCGGGCAGGGCGCTGACGTTCATGGCAGCCATGCACTGAGTATGGAGGATCGATCGGCGAGGATGGGGGGATGTTCCGCCACCACCCCGTTCTGAGCGTGGTGACGTTCTTGTACCTCGGGGTTGTCGGTTTCATCACCCTCGGCCCGCAGCCGCTCGACGAGGGAACCGATTCGCTGGTGTGGCGCCTGCTGGGCGTGTTGTCGCGGTTCGACGCGACGTCGTGGATCACGTATTCGACTCTCGAGTTCTGGGCCAACGTGGCGATGTTCGTGCCGGTGGGGCTGTTCTTCTTGCTCCTGCTCGGACGTCGGCGCTGGTGGCTGGCGATCGTGCTCGGGGTCGTGCTGACCTGTGCGATCGAGTTCACGCAGATGTTCTTGCCGGATCGGGTGAGCGACCCCCGCGACGTCGTCGCCAACTCGGTGGGTGCCTTCGCCGGCGTGGTGGCTGCGTTGATCGTGACGTGGCCCGCCGCGGTGCGGCGCGCACGCGAGCGTCGCCTGCAGGCGCGCGCGGCGTGACCGCCGCGGGGGAGGAGCGGCCAGAGGTGCCAAGCTGAACTCCATGACCCCGCGCCACACCCTGATGGCGCTGCTGGTCGTGGTGATCTGGGGCCTCAACTTTCTCGCCATCGACTTCGGGCTCGAGGGCGTTCCGCCCCTGCTCTTCTTGGCGATGCGGTTCACGCTGGTCGTCATCCCGGCCATCTTCTTCGTGAGGCGCCCCGACATCCCGTGGCGTCAGGTGTTGCTGATCGGCAGTTTTCTCAGCCTCGGGCAGTTCGCGCTGCTCTACATCGCCCTCGCGCTCGGGATGCCGCCCGGCCTTGCCTCGCTGCTGCACCAGTCGCAGGTGGTGCTGACGGTGATCGTGTCGGTGCTCGTGCTGCGCGAGCGTCCCAGCCGAAAGCAACTGATCGGCATCGTGATCGGGATGACGGGGCTGGCCATCGTCGTCATCGGGCATGGGCAGGCGGCACCCTGGCTGCCGGTCGTGATCCTGCTGCTCGGGTCGCTGTCGTGGGCAGTCGGCAACGTACTCTCGCGACGCGCGAAAGCCGCGTCGAGTGTGTCGCTGGTGATCTGGTCGGGTCTGGTGGTGCCGATTCCGGCGTTCGTGTTGTCGCTCGTGTTCGACAGCCCACCCGTCGTGTTCGCCGCGCTTTCGCACCTCAGTCTCAATGCCATCCTGAGCACCCTGTACACCGCGGGGCTCGCCTCGCTGGTGGGCTACGGCATTTGGAACCACCTGCTCGCCCGATACCCGACCAGCGCGGTGGTGCCGTTTACGCTGCTGGTGCCGATCGTGGGCATCATCGCTGCCTGGATCGTCGTCAACGAGCAACCGACCGTGTCGGAGCTGATCGGTGGCGTGGTCATGCTGATCGGGCTGGCGATCGCCGTGATCGTCTGGAGGCGGCGAACGCCGTCAGGAGCCGAGCTGCGCTGAGCTCAGAACGTCTCGTCGACCTCAACATCGGCGAAGGCGATGCGGACGCCACCCGTAGCCAGACTGAACGCCCCGGGAAACATCTCGCCGGCCTGCTCGGTGGCGACGGCCGCACTCGCGGACGCGTAGTCGTCGAAGTAGAGGTTGACGATCCGGAAGAGCGGAGTCTCGCTGCCGTCCTCCTTCGCCCAGACCTTCGACGAGTCGAGGCGGGTCAGGCCCGGAATCCTCTTCTTCTGCTCGAGAAGCGCGGGCAGCCCGGCCTCGAACGCGGCAGGGTCGGTGGGGTTGTCATAGATGAACGAGATCTTCGTGGGCATGGGATCAACGTACGCCCGCGCTGCGTTCCCGGAACGCGACCATGTTCATGCGGTTGCCGCAGCGCACCGAGCAGAAACGTTTGGATCCATTGCGCGACAGGTCGACGAAGAGCCCTTCGCAGTCGTCGGCTTCGCACACCCGCAGGCGCCCCTGCTCGCCGGATCGGACGACGTCGATGAGCGCCATCGCGATCTCGACCCGGATGCGCTCGGCGAGGGGGGCGTCGGGCGCGGTGGCGTGCAGGTGCCAGTCGAGCCCGTCGTGTTTGGCGAGGTAGGGCAGAGCGCGCGCGTCGGCGAGCATTTCGTTGATGATCTCGACGGCGTCGTCGGTCGAGAGGGTCCAGAGGCGGGGGAGCACGTCACGCGTCGCGCGTACCTCGTCGACCTCGTTCTGGTCGTGGTCGCGGCGTCCTGACCACGGCCACTGGTCAAGAAAGGCGTCGAGTTCGGCGACGGTCGTGAGCTCGTCGTCGCCGCTGCGCGAGGCCGTCGGCCTTGTGTCGGCGAGGGCGACCATGAACTCGAGATTGGTGACCGTGTCAGGGGCAAACTGCAATTTGACTCCTTACTCCCGGTTCTGGAAGTGTCAGGGGTAACAGTCACGATAGACCATGACAGAACGGCTCGACATGACGCGCTCCTCTACCTCCCTCGGGTTGGTGATCGGCCTGTTCGCCGCGCTGGCGTTCGGGATGTCGGGCGCGTTCATCAAGCCGCTGCTCGAAGCCGGCTGGAGCCCTGCCGCCGCCGTCACCGTCCGCGCCCTGCTGGGTGGGCTGGTGCTGCTGCCGTTCGCGCTCGTCGCGGTTCGCGGTCAGTGGGCTGCAGTGTGGCGTGGGCGCTGGCGCATCGCCGCGATGGGCTTCATCGGTGTGGCGGCGACGCAGCTGGTGTACTTCGCGTCGCTGCAGAGGATTCCGGTGTCGACCGCGATCCTCGTCGAATACATGGCCCCCATCTTGCTTGTGGGCTTTGTCTGGGCGACCAGTCGCCGCATCCCGAAAGTCGTTGTCTTCGTCGGCTCGATCGTGTCGATCGTCGGCCTAGTGCTGGTCGTGTCTCCGGGAGCCGACACGGTGCTCGACGTGCTGGGTCTCATCTTCGCTGCACTCGCCGCGATCGGCTGTGCCGTGTACTACGTGGTGGCGGCACGACCGTCAGACGGGCTGCCGTCGGTGGCGCTGGCCGGATTCGGGCTGCTGCTCGGCGGTGTCGCCCTTGGACTCGTCGGTGTGGTCGGGCTCGTGCCGTTTACGTTCAGCACGTCGGATGTGCTGATGGCCGGCGCCCAGGTGCCGTTCTGGATCCCGCTGCTGCTCGTCGCCGTCATCGCGACCGGATTCTCGTATGTGGCGTCGATCACTGCAGCGTCGATGCTCGGCTCACGTCTGGCGTCATTCGTCGGGCTGGTCGAGGTGATCGCGGCGGCGCTGTACTCGTGGCTATTGCTGGGCGAGGCGCTGACGCTGGTGCAGATTCTTGGCGGCGCGCTGATTCTGGTGGGGATCGGGTTCGTGCGCAGCGAGAAGACGGTGGATGCGGCGGGCGCGCCCGAAGCTGTGCCGGCTCCGATGGCGGCGGAGCGCTCACGCTCGTAGGGCTGCAGCCGCTCCGCTATACTCGCAAGGTTGCCGTCAATCGGCCGCGGATAAAGAGAGCCCCTCCATCAGGGAGTCGGCACCGCGCAGCAAGGAGAAAGGGGATCCCATCTATGGCACTCGAACAAGACGTCAAGAAGGCGATCATCGACGAGTACGCTACCCATCCCGGTGACACCGGTTCCCCTGAAGTGCAGGTCGCAATGCTGACCCGCCGCATCAAGGACCTCACCGAGCACCTCAAGGAGCACAAGCACGACCACCACTCACGTCGTGGTCTGCTGCTTCTGGTTGGACAGCGTCGCCGCCTGCTGGGTTACCTGCAGGACATCGACATCGAGCGTTACCGCTCGCTGATCGAACGTCTCGGACTTCGTCGCTAGGCAACTAGCCGCTAGCACCTGTGCGCTAGCGAATACGGAGTCGTCGAAGACAACGCGAACTCTTGCAAACGGGCCGTCATCCTTCGGGGTGGCGGCCCGTTTCGTTGTCCGCGGTACAGGGCACTGCACCTGGCCGCCACGGGACGTATGGCCCTAGTTGCGTGCATGTGGCGCCGAGCACACTCGCTGACGAGGCGCATCTCACGGGGGGACCGTGGTGAGCTTTCGCGCAAGGGGCCAGATCGGCGCCGCCGCGGTTTCTTCTATAGGGGGTTTTCCTATGCGTACGCCCACAGCTCGCGCCCGTCGTCTCGCCACATTGATCGTCGGCCCGACGGCCATCCTTGTCGCCGGCCTCCTGGTCTGGAGCGGGTCAAGCGCCGCCTTCACGGCGACCACCCGCAACTCGGGGAACAACTGGGAGACCGGTTCAGTGCTGCTCTCCGACGACGACCTCGGATCTGCGTCGTTCCGCATTTCGGGCATCGTGCCCGGTCAGACCGGGACGAAGTGCCTCGTCGTCACGTCGCAGTCGACAGTTCCTGGCCAGGTCCGTGCCTACGTCGCCAACCTCGGTGCCCAGGGCCTGGAGAACAACATCGTCATCCTCGAAGAGATCGGGCACGGCGGCTCATTCGCCGACTGCACCGGATTCGTCGTCGAGGAGACCCTGCCTCTCGTGACGCTGGCCCAGGCAGCCGCTGCCAGCTACAACTACGCAACCGGCGGGATGGCGTGGAACACCACGGGAACGCCCGGCGAAACAAAGTCGTACCGGGTCACCTGGACCTTCGACGTGAGCACCCTGACGCAGACGCAGATCGACGTCCTTCAGGGTAAGTCGGCCAGCATCGACGCCGTCTGGGAACTGCAGTCCACGCTCTAATGCGTACGCCGACAGCTCGCACTCGCCGACTCGCCACCCTGATCATCGGCCCGACCGCCATCCTGGTCGCCGGACTCCTGGTCTGGAACGGGTCGAGCGCC
This sequence comes from Pseudolysinimonas sp., assembly GCA_039932215.1. Taxonomy (GTDB): domain Bacteria; phylum Actinomycetota; class Actinomycetes; order Actinomycetales; family Microbacteriaceae; genus JBDSKH01. The sequence goes on from JBDTQN010000012.1 coordinate 13,285, forward strand.
GCCTTCACGGCGACCACTCGCAACTCGGGCAACAACTGGGAGACCGGCTCCGTGCTGCTCTCGGATGACGACCTCGGTACCGCATCGTTCAGCGTGACGGGGATCGTTCCCGGCCAGACCGGCACGAAATGCCTCGTCGTCACCTCCGAGTCGACCGTGCCAGGTGAGGTGCGCATCTATGTCGACAACGTCGGCGCCCAGGGACTGGAGAACCACATCACGATCACGTTGGAGACAGGCACCGGCGGCAGCTTCGCCGACTGCACCGGTTTCACCCCGGACGCTCCCGCACTGCCGGCGCAGCCTCTGGCAACGATCGGCGCGACCATCCACGACTATGCGACCGGCGGGCTGCCGTGGGTCACTACAGGCACTCCGGGCGAGACGAAGAGCTATCGCGCCGTGTGGACGTTCGACGTGGCCGGGCTGACCCAGGCTCAGATCGATGCGCTGCAGGGCAAGTCGGTGTCAGCCTCCGTCGTCTGGGAGCTGCAGTCCACGCTCTAACCCCCTGACGGCACGTGAGGGCAGAGGACATGACACAGGCATCGGTTCAGGAGGCGCAGACCGTCCGCGCCGTCGTGGCGGCATGGGCGCTCCTGGCGGTGCGCCTCCTGGCGCGCGGATACCTGGTCTTTCTGCTCGCGCTTGCGGCGAGCGCCACAGTGCCGATGGTCTTCGGGCTCACCGGCACCGTCGTGCAGAGCGGCTCGATGATGCCCTACATCGATGTCGGCGACGCGGTGCTCTCGTTCCCGCTGCCCCCCGGCGCGGACACGCCGATGGGTCACGTTGTGACGTTCCCGGTGCCGGCGGGTTCGGCGGAGACCGGCATCCGGCTCCACCGGATCGTCGGAACCAACCCCGACGGAAGCCTGATCACCGCCGGCGATGCCAACCGTGAGGTCGACAGCGACCCGCTGGCTCGCGCAGACATCATCGCCGTGGCGTGCTTGCTGATCCCCTGGATCGGCCTCCCCGCCTTTTGGCTGCAGCACGGCAGCGCGCTGCCGTTTCTCGGTTGGCTCGCTGTCACCCTCCTGGCACTGGTGATCGAGTTCCGTGCATCGCGAGCGGAGACCACCGAACGCCGGGATGCAGGATCGCGACATGCGGCCCCGCCGCGTCGCGGCATCCCGGCGCTGGTTCACGGAATCGGTGTGGAGAGTGTGCTGCCCGTCGTCGCCCTCGTCCTGTGTGCGGCGATGGTCGCGATCGCTCCGATCACCCCGTCGGCGAGTTCGGCGTTCACCGGCCACTCGAACAATGCGGGCAACCAGTGGACCGCGGCGACCGACCTCGTCGCGTCGAAGCTCGTGTTCACGACGAATCCATCGAACGCGACCGGCGGCGCAGCCTTCGGCACGCAGCCCACGATCGCCATCCGGACATCCACGGGGGGCTCGACGGTGAGCACTGCGCCGGTCACTCTCGCCCTCACGACCCCTGCCGGGGCCACCCTCAACTGTTCCGCGAACCCGAAGGACGCCGACGCCGGCAGCGCCCAGTTCGCGGGGTGCAAGGTCGACACGGCGGGCAGCTACACGCTGACTGCGACATCGCCCGGTCTCGCGGCCGCGACCAGCGCGAGTTTCACCATCTCGGTCGGGCCGTCATACAGGCTGGTGTTCACGACGACACCGCTCAACACTGCGCGAAACACCGCATTCACCAAGCAGCCGGTGGTCACCGTCAAAGACGCCGGCGGCAACACCGTGACAACGAGCGCGGCCGCCGTCTCTCTTGCCCTGACGGTGCCTGCGGGGGCCTCGCTCACCAACTGCGCCGCCAACCCGCGAACGGCTGTCGCCGGCGTCGCGACCTTCTCCGGTTGCCGCATCAACACCGTCGGCAGTTACACCCTCACCGCCACCTCGGGCACGCTGCAGTCTGCCGTCAGCGCGCCGATCTCGATCTTCAACACTGCGAGCAAACTCGTGTTCGTCGTGTCGCCGGGTAGCACGGCGAGCGGGGTGGACTTCGCTGCACAGCCGGTCGTGGCGATCCAGGACTCCACCGGCAACACGACCTCGGGCACGAGCTCGATCACCCTCGCGATCACCACACCGGCCGGGGCCACACTCAGCTGCACGACCAATCCGCGGTCAGCGGTCAACGGCACCGCGACGTTCACTGGGTGCGATATCGGCAAAGCCGGCACGTACACGCTCAGGGCCACGGCGAGCGGACTGACCGCGGCGACCAGCGCGACGTTCACCATCACCGCCGGCCCGGCGAGCCGCCTCAGCTTCACCTCGTCGCCCTCCAGCTCGACCAGTTCGACGGTGTTCTCCAGCCAGCCGGTGGTCGCGGTCTTCGACACCTTCGGCAACTCCGTCGCGAGCACTGCATCGGTATCGCTGACCATCACGACGCCTGCCGCCGCGACGCTGACCTGCACGAGCAACCCGAAGGCCGCTGTGGCCGGGGTCGCGAGCTTCGCGGGGTGCCGTGTCGACAAGGCGGGCAGCTACACGTTGACGGCCACAGCATCCGGACTGGCCACCGCGCTCAGCTCGAACTTCGCGATCTCGGCAGGGTCGGCGTCGCAGGTGGTCATCACGCGGTCGCCGGGCGCCTCGGTGCGCAATATCGCCTTCCCGACGCAGCCGATCGTGCAGATCCAGGACGACGCCGGCAACCCGGTCTCGACCACCACGCTGGTGTCGCTGAGCATCACCTCGCCCACCGGGGGCGCGAACCTCAGTTGCTCGATCAACCCGGTGCTGCTGATCGGCACGACGGCGACGTTCTCCGGTTGCCGGATCGACCGGGCAGGCACCTACACCTTGACCGCGAGCGCGTTTCTGCTCGCCTCAGGGGAGAGTGCGACCTTCGTAGTCGGCTGACCCCCTGAGCCGCCACGGGTAGCGTGGATCCATGCGCAACGTCTGGACCATCCTCGGCGTGATCGTCGCCGTCGTCATCGCATGGTTCGTCGTCGATCTGGCCCTGCACTTCGTGTACCTCGTGTTCCGACTCGTGCTCGTCGCGATCGTGGCGGTGGTCGTCTACCTCGTGCTGCGGATGCTGCTGCGCCGCCCGACCGAATGATCGAGATTCGCCGAGCGACTGTGGCCGACGCCGACGCGATCTGGCCGCTGACGCAGGCGTTCGCGACCTCGTTCACCCCCGAGCGCGCTGCCTTCGATCGCGCGATCGCCGAGCTCGCGACGCGTGACGACACGTTCCTCGCTATCGGCACCACGGCGTCCGGTGCCGTCGGCTACCTCCTCGCCACCGCGCATCTCACCCTGTTCGCCAACGCGCCCGTGGTCTGGGTCGAGGAGGTCATGGTGCGCGAGGTCGAACGCCGGTCGGGCGTGGGCCGGCAGCTGATGGATGCCGCGGAGGCCTGGGCGGTCGAGCTCGGTGCCGCCTACATCAGCTTGGCCACGCGTCGGGCCTCCGACTTCTACCTGGCACTCGGATACGAGGAGTCCGCCACCTTCTTCCGCAAGTCGCTCGGCAAGCTAGCGGACTCGCGGGACTAGGTCGAGAGCGACCAGCTGCTGCTGCATGAGGGTGCGGAACGTCGTGTCGTCGAGTCCACCGTCGCTGACCCCGACCGAGCGGATCACCAGGTTGCCGCGCTGCATGTCGAAGACGTAGTAGCGGGTACCGGGCTCAGGAGACTTGACGAACCCCACCGCGGCGATGCTCGCCGGCGGATGCAGTCCAGGCTCGGGGGAGACGTCCCAGCCGTAGCCCGACGCGTTCTCGTACCGGACGCAACTCGAGACCCCGGCCGCCACTGTGGCCATGTATGCCTCAGCCGAGGCAGTATCGGGAAAGAGACGCACCGACTGGACGACCCGCGACACGGCGTAGAGCGAGGTGGAGTTTTCCGTCAGTGGGGCGACGAAATCATCTGCGACGACCGTCGACCGGGCCTCGGCGATGGGCTGATCGTTCGCCGTCACGAAGCACTCATCGGGCGTGAACCCGCTGGCGTCCCACGTCTCCCAGGAATCGGCCAGGAGGTCCGACGCGATTCCGCGGTCACCGGTCATCTTCCAGACGTGCTTGAAAGTCGGCAAGTTCCAGTCGGCGAACGTCTCGTCTGGCATGATGGCCGCCTCCGCCGAGGTCACATCGAAACAGGGACCGGCGCAATCGAGCGGGGCGACCGCGATCGGCGAACCAGGCTCACCGACCGCGAGATCGCTGTAGTCACCCGTGGCCGGGATGAACTCAGGCACGTCGGTCGGCTGGGGATACGACGGCGGGGCGTACGGACCGGTCGCGCCGGTCGGGCCGCTTTGGTGCGTGGCGCTCACGATGGCCGTACCGACGCCACCGATCACGCATCCGGCGACCAGCCCGGCGACGACCGCGATGCTGACGACGGCGCCTGTCGAGAATCTGTCGGGCATGAAGCGATCGTAGCGAGCCTCCGTCGAAGACTATTGCGATATATCGCCGACACTCGTAGAGTGTCGTCATGAGAGATCACCACCATGAACATGCCCACGACGACGAACAGCATTTCGGGCGCCGCTATCGCGGACGTCCTGGCGCTCCTGGCTTCGGCGGTGCCGGCGGGTTCGGCCCCGGCTTCGGCGGACCCTGGTTCGGACCGGGTCGCGGCCACGGAGGCCCCGGAGGGCGCGCCCGCAAGGGAGACGTCCGCTCCGTCATCCTGATTCTGCTGGCCGACGGCCCGAGCAACGGTTACGGCCTCATCAAGGCCATCCAGACGAAGACCGCGGGCCTGTGGCGACCCAGTCCGGGCTCCGTCTATCCGACGCTGCAGCAGCTCGTCGACGAAGGTCTGATCGCCAGCACCGGTGACGGGCCGCGTCCCGAGTTCGAGTTGACAGACGAGGGCAAGGCCTATGTCGAAGAGAACCGCGAGACGCTCGCCGCAGCGTGGACCGCGTCGAGCAACAGCTGGCACGAGCACGGCGAACTGATCGAGGCCGCCGCCAAGCTGGCGGGCGTCGTCAAACAGGTCGCCCAGGTCGGCACTGCCGAGCAGCGCACCGCCGCCGCGACCAAACTCGACGACCTGCGCCGCGAGCTGTACCGGATGCTGGGCGAGTAAGTCCGGACTACTCGACGGGGAGGCTCGCCCCCGCCAGGGCGGTGAGCGCATCGCCCAAGCGCTGCGGGGCCACGAAGAGGTAGTCGTACGAGAACGTCGACAGCAGGTACGCGCCGATTCCCGCGTCGGCGCACGCGCCGGTGGCGGCAGCGATGAACCCGCCGGCACCGACCGAGTCCCTGATCTCGAGCCGGATGGCGGCGAACGGTCCTTCGATGCCGCGATCGGTGCGCTGGGCCTCAAGGATGCGGGCGGGCGCCGAGCTGACAACCGTCGCCTCACGGCCGTCGAAGATAACGGCGAAGTCGCCGTCGATGGTCTTGGGTGCGCGGTCGTAGCGCATCAGGTAGACCTCGACGCCGATGTCCTGAGCCGGGCTGGTCACGAACGGATCCTTCCGTAGCCGTCGCGGTGCACGACGACGAGGGTGAGGGCGACGATTGCCACGACCACGGGCAGAAGGACGACGAGTGCGAGCATGATCTGTTCCTTTCGATTTGCCTGGATGCTGCGGGCGTGGTACCACTATCGCCCCGAACGGTCCTGCCGATAAGATCCAAAACCATGGTGGAATCGGGTACCAATCTGCAGGCCAGCGAGCTGCACCTCGAGTTCGACCGCGCATCCGGCACCCCCATGCACGTGCAACTCGAAACGGGACTGCGCGACGCGATCAGGGCGGGGCGGCTGCCCGCCGACAGCGCCCTTCCGGCAACGCGGCGGCTCGCCGAACAGTTCTCCCTGTCGCGCGGGGTGGTCGTCGAGGCGTACCAGCAACTGACCGCCGAGGGCTACCTGGTCGCGCAGTCGGGTGGCTACACGCGCGTCGCCGCCGGCATCGCCGCATCCGCGCGAGCAACTTCCGCTCAACGCGCCGAACCGGTGACGGGGCCGGACGGAAAGCCTCTCATCGAGCTGCTCTACGGCGCCCCCGATGTCTCGCAGTTCCCGCGCGCCGCCTGGTTGCGCACCCTGCGCACCGTTGTGACCGAGACGCCCACCAGCAGCCTGGGCTACCTCGACGGCCGCGGTGCCCCCGAGGTGCGCGTGGCATTGGCCGACTACCTCAACAGGGTTCGTGGCACCTGGATCGCACCGGATGACATGGTGGCGTGCAGCGGGTTCGCTCAGGCGGTCTCGCTCACTCTTCCCGTACTGCGTGCGCGCGGCATCACTCGCCTGGCAGTGGAGGATCCTGCAGATGCCGATGCACGACGCGCCGCTCGTAGTGCCGGCCTGGAAGTGGTGGGCATCCCGGTCACGCCGACCGGGCTCGACGTCGATGCTCTCGCCGCCTCGGGCGCCCAGGCCGTGCTGGTCACCCCCGCCCACCAGTTCCCCACCGGGTGCGTGCTGTCGCCCGAGCGTCGGAGTTCGCTGATCGCCTGGGCGCGGGCGACGGGCGGCCTGATCATCGAAGACGACTACGACGCCGAGTACAGGTATGACCAGTCACCGGTCGGCGCGCTGCAGGGTCTGGCGCCCGAGCACGTCATCTATGCGGGGACCGCGAGCAAGACTCTCGCGCCGGGGCTTCGACTCGGGTGGATCGCGGCGCCCACTGCCATCGCTGAGGCCATCGCTGAGCGCAAGTTCGATACCGACCGCGGATCGGCGGTCATCGACCAGCTGGCGTTCGCCGAATTCGTTCGGCGGGGCGAATTCGATCGTCATCTGCGCAAAATGAGGCCCATCTACCGGCGCAGACGCGACGCGATGCTCGCCGCCTTGCACACGCATCTTCCTCAGCTGAGCCCGATCGGCATCGCCGCGGGGCTTCACGTGTTCTCGTGGCTTCCTCCTGACGTCGAAGAGACAGCTGTTGTGGCAAGCGCTCGGCGCAACGGCGTACTGATCGAGGGCGCGTCACGGTTCTTCGTCGACAGGGGCCGCGGCGGGCTGATCTTCGGCTACGGAAGGGTGGACGAGCAGACCATCCATGCGGGCACGATCGCACTCGCACGTGCCTTCGCAGAAGTCGCATGACCGGGCGCCGGGCGGCGGCGCTAGTCTCGGGGCCGTGAAGGCCGATTCGACTCGCTCCGATCGGATGCGGCGGCGACTCGGCCGGCTGCGTCCCCTGCACGTGCCCTCGCCGGTGCGTGCCTGGGTCGTCGCGTGCTGGGCGATGTCGATCGGCCTGGTCGCCGTGCTGCTGATCCCTGGCATCACCGACGCCATCTCGGTGCAAGGCGCCGGCGTGATCGCCACGTTCACCGCGTCGCTGAAGTTCCGGTTCGCGATGTTGATCGCCGCATCGGTGCTGGTCGGCGCATCCGTGGTCTGGGTGCTGTTGCGTGCGCGAGTCGAGCATGAACCGCGCGCGCACGACCGAGTGCTGCGCGAAGCCGTCATCATCACGGTCGCGCTGGTTCCCGTGCTGTCGCTGATGGCGGATGCCGCCTGGATCCGCGCGGGCGTCGCTGCGGTTCCTGCGCTCGTCTTCGTGATCCTCGCGCACCTGCCACTCGCGGGCGGGGGCCTCGCGACCGTCTCCGGTCTCGGGCTGCTGGCAGCCGTGCCCTGGTTCTCGCTCGCCGCCTATCAGTCGACGTCGGCGGGTTCGTCGCCGTCCTCGTGGCTGTGGATCGGCCTGTTCGGCGCCGCGGCCGCGTTCGCCGCGTTCGGGAGCTACTACGGGGTCGCACGTGCGGCAGAGTCACGCAGCACGAGGCTGACGTTCCTCTATCGGGCTGATCTGCATCCGGCTCTCGTTTTCGGCATCGTCGCCGCCTGCGTCGTCGTCGTGCTGCTGCGGCTGACGGTCGCGCGTGACCTGTTTCCGCAGCCCGACCCCACTCTCTGGGCGCCTTTCGACCGTTCGCTGGTGTCGTGGACCATTGCGTTGCTCGTCGCCGCCCTGCTCGTCGCCGTCGCCGTTCCGGCGGTCTCTCAGCCGCTCACGCAATTCGGTGAACGTCGGGTCGTCGGGCTGCTGGCCGCCCTCGGCAACCTCGAGCTCATCGGCTCTGTGCTGGTGATCGCGCTCGGGATCGTCGTCGCGATCCTCACCGCCACCGTGTTCCTGCCGACGGGCTGGCTGGTACTGGTGCCCCTCGCGAAGTTCATCGGGGTTCTCGTGCTGCTTGCGGTCGTGTTGCTGCCGCCCTTCCGCGGCACGGCCGCCCGGTGGATCGGCATCACATCGGGTGTGTTCCTGGCGGCCACGACCCTCAACAGCACGCTCGACGCGGCCGGCGTGCGAGTGCCGTCGGTGCTGGAGGGGTTCCCCGCGACCCCGGTGCAGGTGCTGCTGTTTCTGCTGCTCGCGGCCGTCCTGTTGAGCGTCTGGAACGCCATCCAACCCGCCCGCCGCATCAACCCCGGACTGGTCTCGCGACTGGCGGTGGTGCCGCTGATCGCGGTGCACGCCGGCTGGCTGCTGCCGGCCGTCTGGTCGGAGCTCGGTCGTGTCGTGATCGTCGTCGGTGTGCTGCTCGCGCTGTTCTGGCTGATGCCGCCGGTCGCCGCTGACCGCACCCGGCACGGCCTGAACGTGCTCGGAGCCTCACTCGCCCAACTGGTGGCGCTGCTGGTGTTCGTGCTCGCCATCCCGAGCCTGTTCGCCGACGGAGCCCTGACCGTGCTCGGGCTGCTGTGGCTGTCGGTGCCGATCATCGCCGCCCTGACGATCGACACAGTAAAGTTCACTCAGCCCGCGCAGCCTGACGCGTCGCGGAGCCCGATGGAGGACGCATGACCAAGCCCACTGCCCGCGAGCGTTTCAGCTACTGGTTCGAC